>JAGLSY010000001.1 GCA_023135545.1 Thermoplasmata archaeon
GACGAGGTGAATGCCCAGACATCCATAAATGCTTGGGTAGATTGGGACGGAGACCCGGGCGCGTATCTCTGCGAGTACATAGCCTACCTGGGAATGTGGTATCAATCAATGCACAGTTCGGATGCAGATCCAGTTCAATGCAGGGCCTCGGGTTTTGTCCATGTCGACAACACGCTTCCCCTCGAAGAATGCAGGAAGGCGACGAACATAACAATCAGGGAAACGATAAAATCCATCATACCACAGCCAGCTTACGATATCAATGTAACGACAGGCTGGAACTTCATTTCGTTCCCGCTGGATATCAGCGGCTCGGTCGATGTGCTATTCAACGATTCTATCAACGGTGACGGCAATACGACCTGGGATTTCATACAATGGTACGATGCCAGCGATCCCGCGGATCACTGGAAGACTTATTCGATATTTAGACCATCTATTTTGAATGATATGCCGGATGTTAACAATACAATGGGTGTTTGGATTAACATCACCTCGAACGGCGGCGACGGTATGTTGACTGTCGGAATAACCGGTCTGTGGCCAACATCATCTGTCAGTGTGCCTCTGTACGTCGGTTGGAACATGATTGGTTATGCAGCCCAGAACGACTCGGCTTACACAGTCTGGAACCTGAAAAATGACACCGGTGCAACAGGTGTAGAGGGCTTCGGGGCCGGGCCGTACAACCTTCAAATTCTGGATGATAGCTATATCCTGAAAAAGGGAGAAGCATACTGGGTATGGATTGACTCGCCCACAACATGGACCATCGATTGGTGAGCGATAACACCCGGCGATATGATGCGAAATTCGAAGGTAAACTACCAGGCCATAAATGACCTGGCGTTGCCATGCTGGCCTGGAAGTTCACTTTCCAACTGCCATCTAAGCAAATACTATGCATGTGGTTCGATTGTTATCGTATTAGCTTTTTTAGTTGCGCATCAACCATTAGACCAAGCGCAACTATTTTATCAAACTAGAAGTTTGATTCACTAATTGCGTCCAGATGCAGGAGGATTACGCAATTAGAAGCCCCAACTCGCAGAGGTTTAAGCTCTGCGTACATTTGATGATTTATTGATGACCATACGGCGGTCTTCTTGTTACTGGTAGGCAGATTTCTAATTGCGCAATCCATATTCAACTATACGCAATTAGAAAAGCAAACATGAATGTAAACATATATCAAGCTAAATGTTTGATTCAATCTCAGACCTAAAGGACTGAGCGTTCTCGGCCTTTTTGCAGTAATACTTTGGGAGATATGGATGACCCCTGGTCATAATCGACATCTATTTCTATGTGTATTGCATTTTCATCAATAGGTAAGATGGAAGAGTTGAATCTACCGCATCCAGACCTCATAGGCCGAGAAGATGAATTGAATATTCTAAAGGATTCGCTGGACAACGCTCTCGCGGGTAATGGCTCCACTGTCTTCATAGCCGGGGAGGCCGGGGTCGGCAAGACCTGCCTGACAGATGCCTTCAGAGATACTCTGGCCGGGGAAAACTTAACCGTTCTGTCCGGAGCCGCGGATGCGGATTCAACCCGGCCCTTTCTCGTACTATCCAACGCCCTCGGGGAAGTGATTGATAAACCTCTATTCGAAGAGCAGGAACTAAAGAGATTCGTGAAGATATTCGTGGTCAACAGGGCGGGTCTGCTCGTCGCCCAGGTATCTTCTGAAGAGGAAGATATGGATGCTGACATTTTCGCAGGGATGCTTTCCGCGGTCCAGGATTTTGTTCGGGACTCCTTCGAGCAGGATGGGAGGGAGCATGCCCATCTCGGAAGGCTGGAATACGGAGATATGAAAATATTGATGGAGCACGGCCAGCATCTATTTCTGACCACGGTGATCAGGGGAAGCGAGCATACCGACATGAAGGGAAAAATGAAGCGCACCCTGCAGAAGATAGAGGAAAAGAATCGTGAAGTGCTGGAGAGCTGGTCCGGTAACATAGGAGAACTGGCCCCGGTTCAGGAGGAGATAAGCAAACTGGCCGATATCGGTTTCCTGGTGAGGAAGGACCTTGAGGGCGTGAGGCTGGAGAGCGAGCGGATCAGGATTGCGAATGACGTATTGGAGGCACTGAAGCGTTTATCGGCCGAAAAACCCCTGGCCATATTTCTGGAAGACCTGCACTGGACGGACGAGTCCTCTCTATTTGTAACAAATTATCTGGCAAGGAATATCAGGAAAAATCCTATTCTCATTCTTGCGACTCTCAGGCCAAGAGAGTCAGATTCTCTTCAGAAGGTCATGGAAAGCATGAAAAACGAGGAAATTATCAATGAGATAACACTTGAAAAACTGGATATTAAAAACACCATTTTGCTCATAGAGAGAACCTTTTCGCCCAATGATTTTCCAGACACGCTGGCAGAGCAATTATTCAGCCAGTCCAAGGGTAACCCGCTTTTCGTGATAGAAATGCTCAGAGGCATGCATGACGACGGCAATATATCAAAAAAGGATGGGAAATATACTTTGGTATCCGATTCATATCAAATACCGGCCTCGGTGGAGGAGGTGGTCAATCACAGACTGGATGCCCTTGACTCAGATTCGATGGCTATGGTCGAGTACGCATCCTGCATCGGGCAGAGGTTCGACGCATCTATTGCGGAATCCAGTCGATTATTAAGAGACACGGGTGCTTCAATGGAAAAATTGCTGGCACTGGGAATTCTTTTAAAAAAGGGTGAGAAGGTGGAATTCAGCCATGCCGTTTTCCAGAGTGTGATATACAATGGCATCGGTGAGAGATGGAGAACCGGGCATCACAAAAATATCGGAGAGTATTTTGAGAACGCCTATGTGGGCAGGCTGGATGAGGTTGTATACGACCTGGCCAGGCATTTTTCAAGAACCAAGGAATACGGGAAATGCTCAGAGTACTGCACAAGGGCAGGGGAGAAGGCCGAGGGCTCCTTTGCGGTGGAGCAGGCATTGGAGTTTTACAATGACGCACTGGCTGCGCTTTCGAGGCTCGATGTTAATTATACCTGTGAGAAGATATTGGATGTCCTAGAAAGAAGTGGAGATATCCAGACACTCGTGGGAAGTTTCGAAGAGGCAATCAGCAACTTCATGAAAGCAAAAGAAACGACAGATGAAAAAGAGTTTAAGGCCAGAATGCTGAGGAAGGTCGGCATGGCTTATGATAAGATGGGAGAATATGACAGGGGCCTTGAGACTCTGGTTGATGCAAAAGAACATGTAGATGAGGGAGCCGCAGAGTATGGGAGAATACTTCTCTTGGAAGGAATTTCATATGTGAGGAAGGGTAATTACGACAAACCTATGCCGCTCTTTCTGGAGGCTATAGAAATTGCTGAAAAAGTCGGAGGGAAGAAGAAGGACCTCGGCAATGCATTCAGGGTCCTTGGTGCCACCCAAGATAGCAAGGGGGAGTATGACCTTGCAATGCAAAATTACGAGAAAAGTCTAACTGTAATGGAGAGCATCGGGGACCAATTGGGCATCGCGGCAGCGCTCAATAACATCGGCGTAGTGCACAATGGAAGGGGCGAATTTGACAAGGCTGCTTATTTCCACGGTCGCAGCCTGGAGATACGGGAGAAGATTGGAGACATGCCAGGTGTTGCTCTCTCGCTGAATAACATCGGAAGCGTCTACATAGAAAAGGGAGAGCTAGACAAGGCGCTAGGCATACACAAGCAAAGTCTGGAGATACGGGAGAAGATTGGGGATAAGTCAGGCGTTGCGATGTCGCTGGGCAACATCGGCAACGTGTATGCCAGCAGAGGTGAACTGGACACAGCACTGGATTTCTACGGGCGCAGTTTGGAGATACGGGAGAAGATAGGAGACAGGCAGGGCGTTGCGTCGTCGCTGAACAATATCGGCGTCGCGTACTTGGATAAAGGTGAGCTGGACAGGGCATTGGAGTTCCACAAGCGCAGCCTGGAAATAAATTTGGAAATCGGCGGTAAATTATCGTCGATTTACAGTTATAGTGGTCTGGCCGAGGCGCAACTCGGCCTCGAAAGATTCCAAGTTGCTCTTGAAAACGCTGAAAAGGCTGTCAGGGTTGCGTTGGAGATAGGCACAAAATCCGAGGAAGGCAGGAGCCGCAGGATATTGGGGACGGTCCATCGTGAAAGGAAGAACTGGGATCGGGCATCGGAAGAGTTCGAAAAGGCCAATACAATCCTTGATGAAATCGGAAATAAAGAGGAACTGGCAAGGGCATACTACGAGCACGCCCTCCTCTTTAAGACCATGGGCGACCCGGCCAAGGCCAGAGAATACCTCGAGAGAGCACTCGCCGGGTTCGAGCGCATTGGCATGGAGCTATGGGCTGACAAGACCCGGAAAGCCCTAAACGACCTTTGAATATGCTCTCCTCGCTCCAGATTAAACCTAAACTTATAACAGGTCCTGGAAAGTCTCAACCAGTTCCGGATGCCTCTCATTTATTACCT
>JAGLSY010000010.1 GCA_023135545.1 Thermoplasmata archaeon
TAATAGCCCTCCTTTGCTATCTTGAGGAATGCTTCCCAGCTGTCGTAAATACCGTCCCTGTAGCCTTTCAGGTATTCGAGTTTCTTTTTCTTTTCTTCCCTGTCTTCGGTCATGCCTATCCAAAGGCCATATGCCCATTCTTACTCATAAACCTTGTTCTGAAAAAGGCTTTATGTCCCCCAATCATTCAGGGACGCATGACGCAGAAGAATTACCTCGTGATGGGTGCCGGCCAGATGGGCAAAGCCATCGCCTTTGATATCGTGAAATTCTCTCCAGATGACAGGGTGACACTCACTGACATGAACGAGGAGGCTGGCAGGGAGATCGCGGCGTGGCTGGGCGGCAACGTCAGTTTCACGAAGCTGGATGCTTCGGACAGGGCACAGATTATCTGCCTCATGGAGGAGGCGGACATCGCCATCGTGGCCTTACCCTATTCCTTCAACCTGGGATTGCTGGAATTGGCTATCCAGACCGGGACGCATTTCTGCGACCTGGGGGGGAATGATTCGATTGTTGGAAATCAGTTAAAATTAAATGAAAAAGCCATGGAGGCTGGTATCCTTGGAATCCCGGACTGCGGCCTGGCCCCCGGAATGACCAATGTTATCGCCATGCATTCCATCAAGGGACTGGATAAGATGGAAAAACTTCATATCAGGGTGGGCGGCCTGCCCCAGAATCCAAAGCCACCGCTAAATTACCAATTATTCTTCTCGGTCAAGGGCCTTGTCAACGAATACAAGGAGCCGTGCATGGTACTGGAAGATGGAAAAATAACACATCTGGAGCCCATGGTCGACCTGGAAACACTGCACTTTGACGGGCTTGGGGAGATGGAGGCCTTCAACACCTCGGGCGGGGCGGCCTGGCTGCCTTACCTGCTTGAGGGAAAGGTCAATGAAATGAACTACAAAACCATAAGATACCCCGGCCATGCCGTAATAATCAAGGCCATGCTGGACCTTGGACTGGCCGATGAAGAAGAGATTACCTGTGGTTGTGACTGCGGATGCAGCCACAGCCCGCGAGATATTCTTGAAACCCAGTTTGTAAAAAACCTGACAGGAAATGACAAGGATATTGTTCTGGTCAGGGTGGCTGCCGAGGGCATGGCCGATGGCAAGCCAGTCAAGATTACTTATGACTTGATGGACAGGTTCGATGAGGAAACCGGACTAACTGCCATGATGCGGACCACCTCCTTCCCGACCGCCATAATTGCACAGATGATTGTCAATGGCCAGATTGGGGAAAGGGGGGTATTCACCCCGGAAATGGTGACGCCCGGCGATATATTCCTTGAGGAGCTGGGCAGGAGAAATATTCTATTCGATAAGAAAATCGAGTAAACAAAACAACTCCGAGCAGGTGAGCGAACCGCGAGCAGGCTTTTGGGGGTTTGGGAAAAGCCAGCGCAGCGGTGGGGTGGGGGGCTTACAATCATCTGGGGCGGGTCGAAATAACCCTGTCAGTGTTATTCATTCACCCACTATCTGTATCATTATCTCCCTGTGGCGGGGCTTCACGTCCATCTCGATGAAAACTATCTGCTGCCAGGTTCCCAGGGCAAGGTTTCCCGAAGTTACCGGCACGCTCAAGCTCGGCCCAATCATCGCCGCCCTCACATGGGAGTGCCCGTTGCCGTCCTGCCATCTCAGGTGGTGCTCGTAAACAATATCCTTGGGCATCATTCTTTCTAGGGCATCCGGCATGTCCTTCAGAAGGCCTGGCTCGTATTCGAGGGTGGTTATTGCCCCGGTGGAACCGGACACGAAAACACAGGCAATTCCGTCCATGATTCCTGATCTGCTCACTTCCTCAGCCACATGCTTTGTTATATCCAGTATGTGGTTCTCGCCCTTTGTCTTGATTTCTATGTATCCTGTGTGCACCGCCATTAAATCACCTGTCCAGCTCCGAAAGAGCCATCTTTTCCAGTATCATATCTATTTTTTCTTCTTCATCCGGGTCAAGAACCGAGTCGTCGCGCTGCCATCCCAGCTCCGCCATGATTTTGTCGGGGTCTGGGTGGTCATGCTGGCTGATAATTATGACGGCCAGCTCTTCAATTCCGGGCTTCAGGCCCATCTTTTCTATGGCCTTGGAGATCTGCCGCTCCGCTCCGGCATAGAGCAAGATCTCGGTGCCCATGGTCTTCGAGATGTTCCTTTTTTGGGAAAAGGCCCGCTCCGCCTTTTCGACGGCCACCACCAGATGCTCCTTTCCGAAAACCATATTGGCATCTAGCATCTGGATCTCCATCCCCAACTCGGCAGACAAATCCGCAACAGCCTTGAGAGTCTTGTCGATGTCGACAATCCGATGCCTGGCTCCAATTATCACAGCCATGTTTTCTGCCTCTCACCTTTCTTGTCCCTATAAACCTTGAGAATATCGTTCCTGGTGAGGAAGCCCACAAGTTTGTCAGGGTTCTCCTTGGACACCACTGGCAGGTGGCCGAAGCCCGAGGAGGTCATTGTCTCCATTGCGTGCTCCAGGGTATCATCCGGATATACAACCACGAGGTCTTTTTTCGTCTCGATATCGCAGATGTTACTGTCACCCAGACCTCTAGATATGGCATTCCTTATGTCGGCATGGGTCACTATCCCGACCAGTTTTCCATCCGGGCAGATGCACGGGAATCCCTGGAAGCCAGATTCCAGAATGATATCTGAAACCTCCCTCACCGTCATGTCTTCCTTGGCCGTTGTCACGTTCCTCACCATAACGTCTCCCACCAGAATGGTCTCCAGTATGTTGATTTCTCTCTCGTAGGAGTAGCGGATGCCTTTCCTGGTCAGCTTCATGGTGTAGATGGTCTCCTTGGAAAGGGTCTTGGTGACGGCATCGCTGACAACGCAGGAGAACATCAGCGGCAGAATGATTTCGTAGTTGCTGGTCATCTCGAAGAGAATTAAAATGGCGGTTAGGGTTGCGCGGCTGGTCCCCGCAAAGACGGCAGCCATTCCCACCAACGCATAGGCGCTGTATGGTGTTGAAACCGATGGAAAGGCTATGTTTACTGCCACACCAAATGCTCCGCCGACTGCCGCTCCTATGAAGAGGGACGGGGCAAATACTCCGCCCGAACCTCCGGAGCCCAATGTTAGGCTGGTGGAAAATATCTTCAGCAGGCCGAGGCCGCCCAGTAAAAAGAGAAGAGAATAGGTCCCGGTATCCAGGGCACCGAAGTTGTCAGGGTCGAGAATGGGCATCATGGTTCCGTAGCCGGTTCCGAATATGAAGTAGTGACCAAGATAGTGGTAGCTTACCAGCCCGACCAGGCCAAGCATAAGACCTCCGATCATCGGTTTCACGTACTCGGGCATCTTGAAGTCGTCGAACATATCCTCGAACTTATACAGCAGGTAGACAAATAGGATGGCCACAAGGCCGCACACTATACCCAGTAGGATGTACAGGGGCATCTCTACCAGCGGCTCGGTGAGGCTGTAGAGGTTCTTCACCGGGAAGGCGATTTCCACACCGAATACGGCATGGGCGATTATGGTGGCCACAACAGATGATATAACCAGAGGAATGAAGGACCTGGTCCTGAATTCCAAAAGTATCAG
>JAGLSY010000100.1 GCA_023135545.1 Thermoplasmata archaeon
TAATGGTCTATCTCGTCAAAGGTCATCTCACCCTCGACAACGCCCCTGGCCCTCTTGATGCTCCGCACTGTTTCGGAAAGGCGGTCGGTGTTCATGGCCTCCACGATTATGTAGCCCCTCAGTGCATTGGGGCAGAGAATTGACTGGACTCCCAGGTCCTCGCTTCTTGCGGCCAGGGTGTCTGCCACTGTCCTTTCGTGGCCTATCTGGGTCTTGACGGCCAGCGCCGATTGCTGGGCAGTGGTTCTCAGGGTGATGGAATCGGAAATTGCCCTGTTCGTAAGGGACGTTGCCGTTACGACCACGTTCATGGTATCGCCATACCTGGCTCCCTTGGGAGATGTGACCGAGAGAACGAGCTGAAGCGACTCTCCGCCGTCAAGTTTGAATTTCTTTCCCTTCAAACTGTCTTTTATGACCTTCCACGGCTTGCCGCCCTTTTCTCTAAGGGTGACCTCCCACTCTGCCGCGTCCTCTCCAAGGCTGGCGGCCGCTATGAGGTCTGCGGAGATCTCGATGTCGTCCTTGCCGGACCCATCATTTCTCAGGGTGAGGCGGTAGTTGGTCTCCACCTTGGTCGTGACAGATCTGCGGTCCTCGCCTTCGATGGTCAGTGAGATTGTCCTCTGAGAAAAGGCCTGCGGCTCTTCTACATCCTCATCAGGGGCTTCTTCCTTGTTCTTATCAATTCCGTCCAATAATGACATTGTATCACCTTGATTCTTATGACTTCTTCAGAAAATGGTCCAGCCAAGATGTATGGGAAGCCTGTACCATAGCCAGTATATCAAAAATCCCAGGCCGCCCATTAAAATAAGACCCAGGCTGGTTATCTGCAGTATCTTGACATATTCGTCCATCTCCGGCTTTCGGGCCATTTTCAAAACACGACCGTATTTGCCCTTTCCGAGATTCCTGGCCTTATCTTCCAGCTTATTCTGTGCTTTCCATGATTCTTCGACTATATCCATATGTGTACGCCCCTTGGTTGTTTATTATTTAATTTATCAGATCGAGACCAATTCCCTTGGTCTTCTTGGTTTCCTCTCGGGCGAACATATGTTGAGATTTAACACCTGTGATAACGACCATGACCCTTATCTTGCCCTCCAGCTCGGGGTCAACGGCAGCTCCCCAGATTATCCTGGCATTGCCGCTTATTCTGCTCTGAACGATCTCCGCTACCTCTTCGGCCTCTGAAACAGACATGTCAGGCCCTCCGGTCACGTTGACCAGTGCACCGGCCGCATCGCTGATGTCGACGTCGATAAGTGGCGAGTTTATGGCCTCGTTGACCGCCGCCGCAGCCCTGTCCTCGTCCTCGGCTTCTCCGAGACCGATCATGGCCACGCCGCCGCCGCGCATGATTGTTTTCAGGTCATTGAAGTCCAGATTCACAAGGCCTGGCTTGGTAACCACCTCGGTGATTCCCTTTATCGACCTCATCAAAACCTCGTCGGCCACCTTGAAAGCCGCGTTTATGGAAAGCCTGGGTACCAGTTCGAGAAGCTTGTCGTTTGGTATGACGATGACCGTGTCGGCCACACTTCTCAGGCGCTCCAGACCGTAATTCGCATTCTCCTGCCTGACATTCCCTTCGGCCTTGAACGGTGCGGTGCAGATGGCTATTGCCAGAGCCCCAAGCTCCTTGGCAATCTGTGCAACCACCGGTGCAGAACCCGTGCCGGTTCCTCCACCCAGTCCGCATGTTACAAAGACAATGTCGGCACCTGTGAGGGCTTCCCTGAGCTCTTCCTCTGCTTCTCTGGCTGCCTCTTCTCCGACCTGTGGGAGCGCCCCTGCTCCGAGGCCACGTGTTGCCCTGCGGCCCAGAAGTATCTTGTGGGGTGCGTGTACGGTCAGCAGATGTTGGGCATCGGTGTTGATAGCATACAATTCCGCACCCAGTATTCCGGCCTCCACCAATCTGTCGATGGTGTTGCTTCCCCCGCCTCCGCAGCCAACTATCTTGATATTAGTTTTCAGACCTGCCAGTATCCTCTCCAGTTCTTCATCCTGCGCACTGAGGCCTCCGATTCTCGCCGTCGGGGCTTCCTGCGATATGGTCTCTGGCACGGACCTAGCTAATACGTCTTTTACAATAGAGCTCATCAGTTTCACCTACCGTATTACTCGAATTTTAGGACAGGCAAAGTAATGAACCATTATATACAAAACATATGCCTACCAATATCACCCTTAACTTACTTTGATATATAAAAGTGTTTCTTATTTGGAGGCAATTTAATATTCATTTGTCGGCCCCAATAATCATCCGCTTGAGCGGTTTAGCCAGATGGCGCAGCGCGGAGGTGGTTGGCTCATACCAGCCTGTTTTCAATATTCTTTTCTCATCTTCGAAAAGGGCATCTTTCTCCGTGGACTTGGCCCCGCACTTGCTGCACCGATATCCCTTGCCTCTGCCAATCGACTTCATGGATTTGGAGCAGGAGCCGCACATTGGATTGGATTTTTTCACCATGTGAGGTGCAACCGCCTGGATATGTAATTTTTCCACGTTGATGGTGAATGGTTCTTT
>JAGLSY010000101.1 GCA_023135545.1 Thermoplasmata archaeon
AATTCCAATGTTGATTCATCCTTTGTCCTGACCGTGAACGCCGATACGGATGACGATGGCATACCTGACAACACAGACACAGACGATGACGATGATGGTGTGCCGGATGTAGATGACGATTTCCCGCTGGACCCGACAGAGGATACGGACACGGACGGCGATGGAACCGGAAACAATGCAGATACCGACGATGACGGAGACGGGGTGGACGATTCGGAGGATGATTTCCCATTGGACCCAGCAGAGGATACAGACACAGATAATGATGGCACTGGCAACAACGCTGACACCGACGATGACGGCGACGGGGTGCCTGACACCGATGATGACTACCCGCTTGATTCTACAGAGGATACCGATACAGATGGAGATGCCATCGGTGACAACACAGATACAGATGACGATGGCGATGGTGTTGCAGATTCCGAGGATGATTTCCCACTGGATGAAAACGAAGATACGGACACAGACGGAGATGGCACTGGCAACAACGCAGACACAGACGATGATGGCGACGGCACGCCGGATGCCACTGACGATTTCCCGCTGGACCCGGCAGAAGATACAGATACGGATGGTGACGGGACCGGAAACAATGCAGATACCGATGACGACGGCGATGGGGTGCCAGACACCGAGGATTCCGCACCTCTTGACTCTACTGTTGGCGGCGATGACGGTGGCGGCGGAAACTGGCTTTATCTGATAATAGTGCTTGTGCTGGCCGGAGCAATAGGCGCATTCATGGTGATGAACCGGAAACGTAAGGGAAAGGAGCCGGAAGAGGAAGGAGCAATTTATGAGCCTGCCGAGGCATTTGAAGAGCCGGATGATGGGATATGGGAGCTGGGTGCAGAGGAAGCTCCGGAGGAGATGCCTGAGGAAACAGTACCAGAACCTGCCGAACCCGAAAGCGTGGAGGAGCCAGCCCAGGTTGATGAGGCTGATGCAATCGAAGAAGATGGTTCAGAAATTCCCGATGCCCCTGATAAATCCCTGTAACCACTGAAATATCACTAGGCGGCCGCCAAGCCATTTACAACCAGGAGATTCACTGCCCAGTATAAGCACTGTTAGCATAATGGGAATCTTTATTACACCCTTGTTATTAATGGTACTAACAACAATCTTGGGAGAAGATATTTATGAAAAAACAAATATCAATATTGATGGTAATGATGATGATAGTGGCACCACTGGCTGCCTTGCCCTTAGCGGTTGGCGGAGCTGAATCGCCTGATGAAACGCCTTTAGCCGGCGGTTCCGGAACCATCGGCGACCCATACCTGATAGAGACTGTGACAGAACTTCAAGGCATTAATGGTGATCTATCAGCACATTATAGGCTTAAAAATGACATAGATGCCACAGAGACCTCGACCTGGAACTGGAACGGGACCGCATTCAACGGTTTCAGCCCCATGGGCTCATTCTCCGGAACATTCGATGGTAATGGTTTCAAGATTACGAACCTGTATATCAATCGTCCAGCAACCGATCGTATCGGGCTGTTCGGATCCACCAATCCTGCCTGTGAGATCAGGAATGTGAGTTTGGTGGATTTCTATATTACCGGATATTCCTTTGTTGGTGGTCTCGTCGGAGAAAATGCTGGAAAGGTGTCCAACTGCTCAGTGGATGGGGAGCTCAGTGGATATGATTATAATGGTGGATTGGTCGGTTATGATAACTATGGAGAGGTATTCTATTGTTCCAGTTCAGCCAATGTTTCAAGTACCTTTAATGCCGCCGGTGGTCTGGTCGGACAAGTATCGGGCCTTGTGAGTTCAAGTTATGCTACTGGCTATGTAACCGGTGATCTCTCGGTCGGCGGTATAGTCGGGAGAATTCAGGACGGGACTGTAGAACTGTCCTATGCAACCGGAGATGTAAACGGTGGTAGTTATGTCGGAGGTCATACCGGTAGAACACACGCTGGCCTCAATGACTGTTACAGTACGGGAAATGTGAGTGGTAACATGCGAGTAGGGGGTTTCATAGGTTGGTGCGACGGCAACGTCGATAGTAGCTACAGCACTGGAAATGTGACCGGCACCACTGATATTGGAGGATTTGCCGGATTCAACAGTAACACAGTGACCAACAGTTTCTGGGACAATGAAACCTCTGGTTGGACGATACTCGGAGATGGTACGGGCCTCAACACCACCGACATGATGAACAATTTCACTTTCACAAATGCCGGATGGGATTTCGACAATGTCTGGTTCTCTGTGAACGGCAGTACAAGGCCATTCCTGAGGATGGAATGGAACACCAATGTCTCCAACTCTCATCAACTTCAGCTTATGGTAATGAATCTTAGCGCGAATTACACATTGGCCAATGACATAGACCTGAGCGATATCGTGGAGCTGGGAGAGATGTGGGGCACTAATGTAACCAGTGGAGGCGGATTTTTGCATGTCGGCAGTTCTCCGGATAGGTTCAACGGCACCCTGGAGGGCAATGGCCATGCTGTCTCCGGCCTTTTCATCAACCGACCATCGACCAACAATATCGGGCTCTTCGGTTACACTAATTCAAATGCAGTAATAAAAAATATTAGTTTGGTTGGCAGCTATACTTCCGGAGATTGGTATGCAGGCGGACTGGTTGGATATAATACCGGAACCGTCATAAACTGTAATGTATCAGGCAATTCTTTCGGGAATACATTGTATCTTGGCGGCTTAATGGGTTGGAATACCGGAACCGTCATAAACTGCACATCTTACAGCTATGTAAGTGGAGAATGGCTTGGAGGTTTGATAGGAATTAATTATGGAACCGTTACAAACTGCACATCTTATAGCAATGTAAGTGGGGTCGATGTTCTCGGGGGTTTGATAGGACAAAATTATGGAGGAACAGTCACTGATTGCATTTCATATGGCACCGTAACGGCTGTTGGCAGCAGCGATATGATAGGGGGCCTCATAGCATGGAATCGCGGTGGGACGATTACTAATTGTATAGCATATGGGACCGCCTCTGGCCAGCGTAAGATAGGCGGCCTCATGGGACAAATTTCCCACGTAAGTGTGATATCGAACTGCCAGGCATATGGTGATTCATATGCATCTATCAGCCAATCAGGCGGTCTGATAGGATACCAGTCTGCAGGCACAATATCACAATCTACTGCTTATGGCACAGCATATGGGCCCACAGATGTAGGCGGACTGATTGGATATGTCATGGGGGGGGCCATGATATCGAACTGCTCTGCAATTGGCGGCGCAAATGGAGGAGCCGGCGGCGACAGGATGGGCGGCCTCGTTGGATGGCTCAGTGCAGGCTCGGTCAAAAACTGTTATAGCACAGGCAATGCAACCGGCGATGACAGCATTGGAGGATTGATCGGACAAAACAGCGCTACTGCAATTAACTGTTACAGTTCTGGATATGTCAATGGCAACACTAACTTTGGCGGGCTTATCGGATTAGGACCTGGGACGGTTACCAACTGCACATGGGACAACCAAACCTCCCAGCAGGTCGTGAGCGCTGAAGGAGGCACGGGAAACAACACCGCCAATATGATGAACAACTTCACCTTCAAAAACGCTGGCTGGGACTTCGACAATATCTGGTTCTCGGTGAACGGCAGTACAAGGCCATTCCTGAGAATGGAGTATGACACAAA
>JAGLSY010000102.1 GCA_023135545.1 Thermoplasmata archaeon
GCACTGAAACTTCCGCCTTGGGCTATCGTATTTACCCGCCTTCCGGCCCCCCACCATGATAATACATCACTGTAACCCACGCTATCAAATACTGAGACCCCCACTGGCATGTTGACAGCACACTTTCAATGTTGACTGTCAAAAGATATTTGGATTACCCCTTCTTTCCCCATATCATGGACATTAAAACCGGCAAGGAGGACATTCTGGACTACCTGGTGGATGAGAGCAACATCCACTCGGCCTCTGCAAATTCGGTGGAGGCGGTTTATTTTCCTGAATCCGAAGAGGATATTATCTCGATTATGCGGGATGCCAGCAGCTCAAAAACCCTGGTCACAATTTCTGGCGCAGGGACCGGAATAACCGGCTCACGCGTGCCAATTCACGGCGGCATCGTGGTCTCCATGGAAAGGATGCTGATTCCCGGGGCTAGCTCCGCTCTTCCTCAGGGTTACAAGTTGATTAATTTCAGGGCTATAGCAGGGGATGCCAGCATGCTCGTTGACCAAGCGAATAAAAAGGCAATAGTGCCGCCTGGGCTCACCCTCCAGGACATATCCGGGAACCTTCCCCACGGTCTTTTTTACCCACCTGACCCCACGGAGCAATCGGCCCAAATCGGGGGCAATGTTGCCACCAACGCATCGGGAGCTAGATGCTTTCATTATGGCCCCACAAGGAGCTGGGTGAGCAGCCTACGTATGATAACTCCAGAGAGCGAAATCATTACCGTCAATCGGGGGGAGATATTCGCAGACCAGGGTGGTATCATTCGTTTTTCTTTCATATCTGGCTGTGAATATGAAATAAAAATTCCGGATTACAAAATGCCCCAGGTGAAAAATGCAGCTGGCCTGTATTCTCAGCCGGGCATGGATTTGATCGACCTTCTCATCGGCAGCGAGGGCTTACTCGGTGTCTTTTCCGAGATAGGGTTGGACCTGGCGGAGATGCCGGGCCAGATATTGTCAGATATCGCTTTCTTCGATGATGAAGATCGGGCACTGGCCTTTGTAAACGACCTCCGGCCCTTGAGGGAAAAGGGAATCATCTCAATAGAATTCTTCAATGCCACGGCTCTGGATTTCATCAGGGAGGAATTCCCGGCCATAAAGGTGGAGATAGAGGCCGCTGTCTTCGTGGAAATGTCGACGTTGGATGCCGGCATGACCGGCAGTCTTGCCGACCTGCTGAAGGCCCATGATTCCAAGGAGGATTGGTTCGCGCGGAACAGACTGGACAGCCAGGACCTCAAGGAGTTCAGGCACGCTCTCCCCGACCGTCTCAATTCCTACCTGAAGCAGAAGGCCAGCTACAAGATGGGAACCGATTTTGCCGTGCCAGAAGGAGGATTTGAAGAGATGATGCAATGCTACCGCGAGGCAGGTGACGAATTCAAGAGCCAGCATCCGCGAGAGGGAGTTCATTACACCATCTTGGGTCACATAGGCGATTTTCATGTTCATTTCAACTTCATCACCCACTCAGAAGAGGAACGGGCCACCGCGAAAAGGTTATATCTCCAACTGGCTCAAAAGGCAATATCACTGGGCGGAACTATCTCCGGAGAACACGGCGTCGGCAAAAAAACAGTTCTTATTGATGGCAGTGAGACACCCTACCTGAAACTAATGTACGGTAAGTCTGGCATTGAACAAATTGCCCGGGTAAAAAAGGTCTTTGATCCTCAATCTATTATGAACATCGGTAACATGGTGCCTAAGGAACTTCTATAATTCAACAGGCGGGAGATTGTCTTTTTTTCCTCTGGACTTGTAATATTCCTCGCGGAGCATGTCCATGTAAACGCCGTCCACCGACTTCCCACCGATGACGCTTCCTTCTCTGAACCTGGCTCCTATTTTGAAACCCAGTTTCTGGGCGGCTACCAAGCCTCTTTCACCACTGGCCTGTGTCCATAATCTGACCACCTGGATGCCTCTTTCCTCGAACAGGAATTCCAACATGAGCTCATGAGCTTCTTGGCTGTAGCCCTTTCCCCAGAAATCCACACCTGTTATAACTCCGATCGAGGCGGCAAAGCGCAATGGCCCCTCGCTGTATCCGATGTGGCCAACCAGCTCCCCGTCCAGCGTCTCGATGGACCAGGTTCCGCAGTCTGGCCTTTCATACTCCTTCTCAACCCACTTGGCAACTGTCTTCACAGTGGCTCTCATGGGAAGCCGCTGGTTCCAGGCCTGGGTTCTCAGGTCGTTCTTGAGTGCCGCGAAGAATTCATAATCCTCTTCCTTGGGAGGCCGCAGCCTTATCAGTTTTCCTTCCATCCTATCCATGTCAATCCCTCCCCCCGTACTTGGCCAGATATTCTGTTTTAAGCATATCCAGGAAAACAGAATCGAAGAATTTGCCATTCCTGATTCCGGACCTTCTCTCGATTCCTACTTTGGTGAAGCCAAGTTTTTTCATGAATGCCAGACTACCCTCGTTCCATTCAGGTGCGTAGCCGCTGATTGAATGAGCAATGGAATCCTGAAAGCACCTTCCCATCATCTCCCTGGCCATACTGGTCCCGTAACCCTGCCTCCGGTACTCTGGCCATATGATTATGCCGAAACGCGGTGTCCTGGGGTCCCATCGCCCATAGTAGTCACTTACCCCGATACATCTCCCATCCTTTGTCCAGATGGTGAATATCGCCGTGCGCTTCTCCTTTCTTATATCATCTATTTTGTCTTTTATCTGATCCTTGGACATGGGGGCCCACGACTCACCGAAGTTCAGCATATCTGACAATTCTGCCCTGCACTCCCCGTTCTGATATTTGTGTATAAGTTCGATGTCTGGCTCCTCGATCGAGCGGTATTCCAGGGCTATCTGTTCGATGTTCTTGCGCATCTCCTCACAAGGGATAGGAACACGGCTACGATTAAAAAAACTATTGTATAAACTATCAGGCCCTAAAGGAATTATTTTTTATATCGGGCCTGGAAGTTTCTATTCCATAGGCCATAAACCCGAACACGCAGAGTCAAGGCCTCTGCGACCATTTAATGATTTATCGATGGGTTTACGGCGGTCTGCTCTTTGAATACTTCCGCATTTCATTGATTAATCTAATATAACACAGGAACATTATACATCCAATGGTTCACCAGACCAATGAGGATCCGAGGATGCAGACCGCAGAGCTGGCCCTCATCAAGTTGAAGACCCAGATATTCACCAAGAGCCCTGTCAAGACGGACATCTCCAAGGACGAGACCAACACCCTCCTCTCCAAAATAGAATCCCAATTGATGTCAATGAAATTCTCGTACATGGAGCCCGGGGTGCTGGCCAGTAGCGACATGGTTAATTCAATTTTCGAGGATTCCAAGGCTCTTTATCTCGGGTACAAGAACTGCCTGGCTGACAACCGCTTCCCCTCACTGCCACGCTCCACAATCCTATGGGCCTTCAATGTCCTCTCGGGCCTGGGAAGGCGTTTCAAGAACTCTGGTGAAAAGACCACCCACGGCATAGACCTGGTCACTGTCCAGATAAGGAATATCGTGAAGAATGGGGAACTATTTACCACAAATTGCACCGCCGGCCAGTCTGATTTCACCATCGTGACCAACATACCGGGACTCAAGGCAGGAGACGCCCTGAGAGCCGCCCTGCTTCCTCCATCATTGGTCGGAGGCGTGGTCAGCGAGGCCATGTTTCTAGGGAGTGAGCTTGTCAACGACGAGCCAGGCACTCTGATAAAACCCGAGGATGTTGAGACAAAGGAAGCCGATTCCATCCTTTATAACGAGTTAAGAAAGTTATAAGTAAAACATTTCTTTTTCTGCATCTCCAAGCAAAGTGAAAATGAGAAACCATGGCTCCCGTAGTGGCCGGTTGGCAGAGCCAACCTCGCACTACAGGAGCTCAGCTAGCACAATGAATTCATTCGCTCCCGTAGTGTAGTGGCCAATCATGTGGGCCTCTCGATCCTCCAGCACCACAATGGTGGGGGTGGAGACAGCCTACGACTCGGGTTCAAATCCCGACGGGAGCACCTC
>JAGLSY010000103.1 GCA_023135545.1 Thermoplasmata archaeon
TACCACAAGTTCCTGTACATGGACGAGAACCTTGACGTTGTGGGCTGTGTCGGCTGCGGTCGGTGCATATCCGGCTGCCCGGTGAACATTGACATAATTGAGGTTCTAGAAGAAGTGAAGGAGGTGACCGGGAATGAGTGCTGAAAACGGATACGGCATGGACAACCCGTACAGGCCCGAAAGGGCTACGGTTTTAAACGTCCAGCTGGAGGCAGGCGGCGGCAGGCCCATCAAGACACTCAAGGTCCAGATTGACGATGAGAAAATAAGAAAGGATTTCCATCACAAGCCAGGCCAGTTCCTCATTGCCAGCTGCCTCGGGGTCGGGGAGAGCGTCTTCGCCATCAATTCGGCGCCGAATTCAGACGGCATTCTCGAATTCTCGGCCATGAAGGTGGGTAATGTTACAACGAGACTTCATGAACTCGCTCCGGGCGACAGCCTGGGCATTCGCGGACCGTTCGGCAATAGTTTTCCTGTGGAGGACTGGAAGGGCAAGAACATTGTGTTCATCGGTGCCGGGATCGGTGTTTCTCCTGTTCGGTCCGTCTATGATTATGTTATCGCACCCGAGAACCGCAAGGATTACGGGGATGTCACCATCATCTACGGTGCCAGAACTCCGGCCGATCTGGTTTACAAAACGGAGTTCAAGGCATTGGAGGAAAGGGACGATTTGGATGTGTGGCTGTGCATTGACTGGCAGTTCGGCCCGCAGGGACCCATCGAAGCCAGTTCTGCGGGAGGATGGCCGGCCATAAACATGGGGTCGCCCGGTGATACGGAAATTCCCGTGGGGGTGAACAAGTTCACCTGCTTCGTGCCACAGCTTGTCGAGGTTGTCAAGCCAAGCCCGGAAAATACCATAGTGGTCACGTGCGGCCCGCCCATCGCCATCAAGTTCATATCCATCATCCTGTCCAAGCTCGGATTCACAGATGAGCAGGTCTATACCACATTGGAGAACAGGATGAAATGCGGTATCGGCAAGTGCGGGAGATGCAATATCGGCCACATCTACGTGTGCAAGCAGGGGCCAGTGTTCACCAACAAAGAAGTTAAGAAGATGCTGCCGGAGTTTTAGTTTTGTCGTTTTAGTACTGGCTCTGGAATTCCGGCGAAAAGAAGATTCAGTGTTGGGTAATGCCTCTACCCTCCAGCCATCCCCCCGCCACACTGTTTCATCACTGAGACCCACATTGAGAAATACTGGGACCCCTCGAACCTTGATGATGGGTGGTCTTTCTAGCCGCTCGTTATTTTAGTATTTAGATGGGCACCCGATCTGCATACTGTACGACTGGATAACATAGGTTCCGTTTACTTGTGTGAACAGCCCTTTTACCACAACGGTCTCGTCATTTCCGAAACCATCCGGGAATGCCGCCGTGTGATTGGCCCGTATGGTCAGGGCCTGGTCGTTGGAATCGGCCAGCGTGAATTCATCGGTTACATTCCAATCCTTGACCATCCCCTTGATCTGGATCTCTTTGTCAAGGTAAGCGGCTGGATTGTCCGTTATCTGGCTGACCTCGTAAATTTCCTCCGGGACCATACCCCATAACAGAATACTGGCCATCGCTATGATTATCACGATGAAGACAAGCAGTTTTATCTGCTTCTCGGTGATCTTACGTTTTTCCTTAGTTTTCGCTGGTTCGGTCTGTTCCGGAATCTGTTTTTCTTCTTCCATCGGCAACCTCCTTCAACATCTTTATTTCCCTGGCCAGTTTCTTCTGGTCCATCGTTATTTTCAATAAATAGACAAAGGTCAAGCCCCATATTATCGAGTATCCAATGTACATGTAATTAATATCATCCATCTAAATCACCTATTTCCTGTTTTATCTCTTCTAATTCTTCTCTCATATTTTCAACGTCCATCTTCGTTAGCAGTATTGCTCCGTAGAGGAATGAAAATGCGAATACGGCTGTTATCAGTGTGAACACCATTGATGTTTGTAAACTTCCGCTTTCTGATGCTATCACAGTGGGATGGGACTGAGTCCATATCCTGTTGGCCGCGAAGCTCAGTGGGATACACATGCAACCAATAATGCTAAATACAGCGCTAAGCCGGGCCCGTGCCTTTCCCGGGTCGCTATTGGACCGGAGCGCCAGATATGCCATGAAGACCAGCCAAAGTACCAGGGTCATGAACAATTTCCTGTCTTCCCATCTCCAGAACTCACCCCATGTACCCTTTGCCCACAATCCGCCAGTGATAATGGCGGCCGTGCAGAATACTATTCCAATCTCGGCAGACGAGAAGGCCAGTATGTCGTATTTCATCTTGTTTGTCTTAAGGTATGCCAGGCTTCCGATGAAAGTGATAATGAAGGCCAGATATGCCACCCAGGCCGATGCCACATGGAAGTAAAAGATGCGCTGGACATCGCCCATGTTTTCGGCAAACACCTTAAGCTCGGTATCAGAATCCATTATCCAGAATGTGCTATCTCCGTCTTTGATCAACCATAATCTCCCGTTCTGATTCAATGATTGTTTGATAGTTGCATTGTATGACAGATTGATATGTTCCTCAGAACTGTTGAAAGCCTCAATGAGCTCATCGGAAATGGGCTCTGCAAGATATACGTCTTTATGTTCCTGGTCAAGGTCAAAGATGTGGGTGCCGTGGGGAGGGGCCCAGACGAAGGCCATATAGAGCCCGGTCATGGTAAGCACCGCTGCTATGAGAACAAAGATCATCTTCAGGTAATCGGTTTTTTTCATCTGGCATCATTCCTCGATTATGTAATCTATCAACAGGTAACCGCTGGCTACGAAGATTATATCGAAAGCCAATATAAGTTTTATCCCATCCATGATATCGGCCAGGACCGCACCGTCAAATATCTGGAAGGTGGCCTCCACCGATGTCATCACCACCGTGAAAAGGAGAATGGGTATGAGCATGACCGGCAGCATGACCTGGCTCTGGGAGAGATTGGATGATATCGCCGAAATGAGGTTGCCCAGTGCCGTGAATCCCACCGTGCCCAAGATGATTATCGTCAGCAATGAGACCATGTCCGGAAAGGGTTGGGCGAAGAAGACGAAGAAAAGCACCGTGGAAAAGAGATTCAGGCCGAGCACGATGACGAAGGTCGATAGAAATTTTCCGAAGTAGATGGCCGAAGGCGAGATTGGGGCCAGCATCAGCCCTTCCTTGGTTCCCTGCTCCACCTCGCGCATGTAGACGGGGGCCAGGGCGAACATGCCGCTGAAGAAGAAGGTGATCCACAAGATCGGGGATGCCAGCTGCGTCTCCGAGAAGTCGATGAAGGAGAAAATGAATCTGAAGGAGGCCAGTATCATGAGGGCCAGTATGAGCATGGAGTTGATCATCTGCTTGTTCCTGAACTCTATCTTCAGTTCTTTCAGAAAGATGGCCTTTGTCGCGCTAATTGCCCTCCCCCCCGAGAATTTCCTTGTATCTGGATTTGAAAGCTTCCGGCTCCTTGCCGATGTCCTCATCGATTATCCGGCCTTTTGACAGCACGCCGCCCCTGCTGGCTATTTCCATACCCTTTTCTATGTCATGGGTGATTATGAAAAAAGTTGCGCCTTGCCCGTTCATCTTCTTTATCAGGCCGTTCAGCATGTTCTGGGCGTTGAGGTCAAGGCCGGAGTAGGGCTCGTCCAGGAGTATCAGCTCGGGCGAGTGGAGCAGTGTCCTGGCCAGTGCCAATCTTTGCTTCATTCCCCTAGAGAATGAGCCCACCCTGTCGAAGGACCTGTGGTAGAGTTCCACCATTTTCAGCATCTCCTCGATCTTCTTCTCCTTGTTCTCTATCGAATAAAGGTCGGCAAAGAAGGCCAGGTTCTCCCAGGCCGTCAAGTCCCTGTACAGGTATGGCTCGTGGGACATGAATCCAATTTTTCTCCTTATGTCGCGGGTATGCTCCTCACCGCTCATACCGAAGTGGCTTATGTCGCCTTTGTCCTGCTCGGTCAAGGTGGCCAGTATCTTCACAAGGGTGGTCTTGCCCACCCCGTTGGAGCCGAATAGAACATATACATCACCTTTTTGAAGTTCTATATCCAGGCCGTTGAGGACATTCTTTTTGCCAAAGGATTTCCTTATACCTTTGGCTTTCAGGATAGAATCCGCCATCAATCCTGCAAAATTCGATGTCATTGTTATAGCTTTCGGTTTTCTGTTTTTGTACCGGTTATTTTGAAATATTCCAGCTCGTGAGGGTGGTGTTCTTCCATTTCCTCATGTGTAATGTAGCCGTGCAGCCAAACGCCCTTCGTTCTGCTAGGTGTGAAATGGACGTTGTATATGTGCCATATCACGATGAAAGAAATGGCTATGGTCGACTCGTGGGAATGCAGAATTCTCGACAGGTTGATAAAGGAGTAATTGAAGATGGCCGTTGATATGACCGGAAACATCATCATCAAGCCGGTACCACCCATCAAGACCATTCCCCATAGAGCTCCCCAGTAATCGGCTTTTTCCTTCCAGGAAAATCTATCATAATGCGGTTCTTTGCCGATCCCGAATATGTATTTGAGATATTGGAAGAAATCCCTGATGTCTTTTTTATTCGGGAGCATTCTGAACTTTTCTTTCCAAGTGAATTTGGAATCGAAGACGGCCCAGACAACATGGTACACACCAAGAATAACCACTAATACGCCACATACTCTGTGAATTATCAACCTCATTTCCCAGCCGCCCATCAGGTCAACCATAAATTGTGATATCCACAACTCCCGGAAGGTAAGGCAGAGGCCTGTTACTGACAGTATGATGAAGAGTATAAAAAGCACAATATGCTGTATAACTTGGTTTTTGGTAAATCTCAGGTATCTTAATTTTTCTACTCCTTTTCCTTCTTCATCCATTTCTGGAACCTCCTTCCAATTGGTTTTCCCGTATTTTCCAGGATCATCAAAACGACGATCGCGGGGACAAGGACCATCGTAATTATGTTGAAGAACAGAGGAACCCAATATCTGATATCTATCGGGCCGATATAATAAGCCTGCTCCTTGGGATCCATGTCGCTTTTATCGAACATCAGGTTTGGGTTGCTGTCATGTTCATCAAAGTGTTGATAACCCTCGGCGACTTTGACACGCAGATTATTAGGATGGCATTCATCATTCTCACCAGCACAGGTCAAAGGCAGGTTGGCCGGGTTAGTAGTCGATTCTGAATCCATCGCTGGCCTTACATTGTGATTGCTATGGCAATCTGCACAGGCTGCCACATACAGATTTCCATATTTCAGGAATATCCCATGATAACTGTCCTCATAGCTGTAATACAGGGCATCATGGCATTTTGCACAAGTGTCTGGATTATTCATCACATATGTCGGCGATTCCGGATTGTTCGATGACTCAATATGATGTATTCCATGACAGTCAGTACAGACCGAGGCCCTGACAGTTTCGCCTGCTTCCTCATCATATACAAATGAATAATGAATGCTTTCTTTGTATTCACTGAAGACATCAGGGTGGCAATTCCCACACATCTTGGATACGTTATTCCTGTCTGGCTTTCCAATAAAGTTACCAATCATAGCCCCTTCAATATTAGTCGGGTCACCGCCGTGGCAATCCGCACATGTCGTTCCAACTTCCATGTGGATACTGGTGTACCATTCGATTCCCGGTGTTGTAAAATTAACACCTTCTTCGTGGCAATTGACACAGTTTATATCATAATCCTTGTGGGAACTGTTTGTAAACCATTCTTCATTGGTCACCTGGACAGATAAATCACCACCGTGGCAGTCCGAGCAATAGATGCCCACATCTTTATGGATTTCATCACTGGTGTACCACACGCTTGCGGGGATGGTCAAAGTCCCATCTTCCAAAGATGAATGACATTCGACACATACCAGATTAGCGATAGGAGTTATTTCTTCAGTGAAGATATCTTCTTCGGTGATATGCTCTATTTCAACATGACCGCTTTGGATATTTTTATATTCAACATAGTTGCCTAAGACAAATAACAGGATCAAAGATATATAGATGACCCATCCGTATTTCTTCCACGCAGTTTTCGCCTTATCACTCATGCCGGTTCCCTCCTGTTCTCTTTAAGCCGTATCTTACCAGGCCAGTCAATGTAAAGATCAATAATAATATGGTGATCGTTCCTGGAAAGGGGAGTAATTCTGTGTCATGCTCTGGCGATACACTCAAATAAGCTATCTTGGAAGCGGAACCATCACTATAGGTTATCTCTATATTGTAGTTGTGGATGCCTTCCTCAGGTTCCATTCGGAATATAACTGTCTGATTGCTGGCTTTTTCAATGGACACTCCAGTCAAGGGTTCGGCAGCATTTTCACCATTTTCGATCAACTGAACGACGACACCCTCTGCATTTGCATCTCCATTATTCGCTATACGGACGTATATTAGAACCCTATGTCCAGCCTCTGCGTTCTCAGGGGATGTGTATACATCTATTATGTCCAAGTGTGGGACTTTAGGAATTCCTGTGGGTATGTCATTTACATCTCCGGGATTCGAAGCATTTTCGAGCTCATGCCTGTTCAGATATCCATCACCATCTGAGTCGATACCTCCAATTGCGGCCACGGCTCCTGCGGCATCGGCAGCATGGTTTGTCTCTGCTTCGAAATCTATGCCATATGGGTTGAGACCGGCAAGATCTCCTGGCGGATGGCAAACATTACAATCTCCATTGAGGTCACCTTCGATGCTGCCAGCATAGGAACTGTAGCCGGAAGTTATCAGGCATATGGCCGAAAATAACAGAATAAAAATCGGAATTAACAATGAGGCTTTGAACGGCCCGATCTTGAAGTTCTTCGACTCTTTCATCCTCACCATCCATAATTATTTGTTTCACAACTAAATCATATATTTATAAATATTCTTAACGATGGTTAAAATCAATCATCCATCAACTCCTTTTTATTTTTCATTTTATACTTCTTTGCCTTTTTCTTGAATGAATCATCATCCATCATGCCCATCTTGACCGCGGCCATCATGCCCATTGCCATATCCATGCCTATTTTTGGAATTGGAACACCCTGCTTTGTAACACCTTCTATTGATTTTCCGGGGTTCATTATATCATGAGGGTCCAACACGGTTTTCAAATCATACATGAGTTCGGCAGCTTCTCCTCTTATTTTTGGCAAATTTCCGGCGAACAACAACCCCAGTCCGAGGGGCCGCCCATCATGCCTGAAAGCGATATCTCCAAGCTTCTTTGGGAAGGCCAGGCCCGTTGTACCCTTAATGAGCTTTTTTTCATCAAATATAAAATATGGCAGGAAGGCCACTGTATTTCTATCATTGACCATTCCTATGATCGAAGCCTCCATTCCCATGTCGTTGATGAGTTCATAAATTTCTCTTACAACTATCGGGAACTTGTGAAGGGGAACGACTATCTCACCCAGCGCGGCGCTGAGGCCGACCTCCCTAGGCCTGAACTCATAGGCTCTTTCATTCCACTCATGCTCCGCAACCTGGTCGGACAACTTCTTTCCGCCATGGGCGCTGTTCAGGGCGTCCAGCACGCTTTCCTCGTACTTGACCGAGCCCCTGTTCCCCTCCAGAGCTATGTTGATCAAAGCACCCGGGCCGGGTGTGTGCTTCCCCATTTGTTTCAGATAGTCAACATGCCTTTCATCAACGAACCCTACGTGCAATGGTTTTATACCATTCCTGGTGAGAGCTTTTATGAAGGGGAAAGCCTCGCCTAAACCTTTGAACTGATAAGATAGCGGTCGAAGAACCTCCGGGGCCGGTTCCGCCTTCAGCGTGACCTTGGTTATTATGCCCAATGTACCTTCACTTCCCACAAAGAGGCCGTTAAGGTTGTAGCCCGCGCTGTGGTCCGATACCCCGTTGAAGCCGGTCTCTATTATGCGGCCATCCGGCAGGACCACTTCCATGTTCCTGATGTTCTGGCCCACCGAGCCGTATTTGTAGCATCCTATTCCGATGCCGCCGGTGTTGATCCAGCCGGCCACCGTGGCCCCGTACATGCTCGAGGGGTAGGAGACGATGAACAATCCCCTCCTCATGGCGATATCGTAGACCTTCTTCCAGACCGCTCCGGCCTCCACCACGATCTCCAGGTTCTCCTGGTCGACATGTATCACCCTGTTCATGGACGATATATCCACCACTATTCCGCCCTGGCTTGGTATTGCTCCTCCGAAGCCCCAGGTCGCCGCTCCCCGGGGTACGATCGGAATATCGTGCTTGATAGCCACCTGGACTATTCTAGAAACTTCTTCGGCATTCTTGGGCCTGACCACGGCATCGGGCATGGTGTTGAATGCCAATCCCACCTCCTTCGGCAGGGGTGCCAGGTCATGGCTGTACAATATCTTCTCCGTCTCTGTGATCTTGACCCTGTTGGGACCCACGATTTTTACAAGGCTCTCGAATATCTCCACACTGTCCCTCGTCATACTGCCACCTCATTTGCTACTTCTGTATCAATAGATACTTCCTCTTCTATAATCTTTTCATCTGCCTGCTCTCCGTCCAACTCTTCGGCTGGCTCCTCTTCTGCCGGCAGATTGTTGACGTAAACGCGACCTATGAGTTCCTTATACCATAAATAATGATATTTTCTCACATACCATTCCGGCAGTTTCCCGGTTAAGAAATAGGCTTTGAAAAGCACCGTGTCCCTCTTTCTGAGATGGAGCAGTGCCCGGTATATGACCAGCAGGACCAGCATGTGCCCCAGCACCAGATGGATAATGGGTGCCATCTCTCCGATGAACTCGAATTGAAGAAGGATGGCAGAGAAACCCAGAGCCCCCAGGATGAAGACGAAGCATATGTAAGCTATCCTCTGGTTGCCCTTGTACTTGCCGTGGCTTCCCATCTCGTCCCTCTGGGCCAGGAAGAGGATGTACATCATGGTGTGAATTATCCCCTTAATTTCCCTGGCCGGGTTCCTCGGCATTATCTCCACTTCTTCATTTTTCAGATTTAATAGAATATGCAACAGCCCCACGGCCAGAAGGCCGATTCCCGAGTACACATGCACTTCGAGGGTCCACCAGAAATGAGGTACGTAACTCCATATGCCTCCGTATATGTTCAGCTCCTCGTAAAGGAACTCCTTGAACAGCAGAAGGCCGGTCAGGACGACACCCGCGAGGAAGACCAGGACAAGCCAGTTTATTACAACGGCGTCGAGGCCAAATATTTTGATATCTCTTTTTTCTCTTCTCATATCTCATCCTCATGGTCTATGTATCGGTGCCAGGTCGTGACAGGCGCAGCCGTCGGTGGTCTCGTCATGGAAGCCAGGAAGCCCGACATGACATCCGTTGCAGTAATCGAAATCGACGCTTATTGTGCCATGGTCATTACCGTGACAGTTGACACATCTTTGGGACAGATGGGCTCCGTTGTTGAATGTCGCAGTCGCATCCGTATGGCACTCTGAACAGAATCCATTGGATATCTGGAAATTGACGTCATGGGTTATATTCTGGGGGTCATGGGCTCCCCTCTCGTGGCAGGCATGACACTCGCTGTATGACCCAGTAACTATGTGGGGGATATTTGCCTCCGAGTGGCAATCCGAACAGGCCGGCCAGTACTTGTGCTCGCCGTGGCACTCGGGGCACCCGTCCTCCCATCCGTGTCCTGAATCTGAATTAACAAGACTGTTGTAGGTCTCAAGGTGGCAGGCAGAGCAGAAGGTTGAGTTTACTTTGTAAATTCCATGCGCCTGTGCTATCTCATAGGGCACCCGGGCATCCTTCGGATGCATCCTGTCGTGGCAGAACATGCAGTTGTCCATGACAAGTCTGTGGCCGATAAATTCCGGTTCCACATGGCAATCCCCCATTCCGCAGGTCTGGTCCCTGTGGACGTTTATCTCAGAGGGCGAGACATCGTGGCAAATCGGGCAGGCATCCCTGGTGAAGCCGATGCCGTTCATCCGCTGGTCATGGCAGTTGACGCAGGTGTCCATTTCCTCCAGTCCCGAAAAGTCGGTGCCGTTCATGGTGTAAGGGTGCCAGATCATCCTGGTCGGCCAGACTGTGGTCCCGTCTGCCGCGGTCTCATGGGTGGAGCCCCTGGGTACCGGAGCCTCGAACTTCCAGTCCAGGTCATCATGGCATCCCTTGAGACAGTTCTCGCTGGGTACGAAGCCGTGCATGTTGTCGGGGTCATAGTCACCCAATATAAGATGAACAAGGTCCTTGGTCCCATCTATCACGACTGCCTCCACCTGGCCGATTATTCCCTCGCCGGTGTGGCAATCGACACACACTACATCCTTCTCCAGATGGCTGATCATAATTATATTGTTCATGGGGTCCAGGTAGGTGTCATAGTAGGGCACCATGGGATGGCAGGTGAGGCCGCAGAACTCCGGTTCCTTGTGGTAATCGACCAGGGCCCAGGCCGCCAGTATCGCCGCTCCGATGAGCATCAGAAGAATGAATATGAAAGTGAGGCCGGAGGTGTTGACCTTCTTTCCCCTGTATTTTTTCAGCATCTGGATTATTATGTACGACCATATACCGGTGATTGCGAAGAAGACTATCAATCCATATATGAATTCCTGCACTTTATTCACCTATGATTATTACTGCCACATGTATGCGCGTATATGCGCGGCCAAGCGGGTCGCGTCAGGCATATGATTAACAATATAAATGGTTTCGGTATATAATCACATAATAATCGGTATAAGAATCGTGTGGGTTAACTTAGTCAAGACTAACAATTTTGTTTTTTTGGTGATATGCCGGGAATAAGTTTATATCTCGATACCAATTGTTGAGGATTCCGGAGCATGGACCATGCGGAAATTTAAATTAATATTGATAATTTTTCTATCAATCACAATATTTGTTTCATCATTCCCTGACAACATGGTGCCGGCCCAGGAAACATCCTGTCCCGACCCTGATCCGGATATAGGAAACGTGGTGTACCATGAACTTGTATTCTTCCAGGGAGACGACCCCTCGACAGATTCGGTCGAGCCGGCCGGGATGATGAAGGCCATAGACACGAGCAGATGGATGGTGCCCTGGAACGCCTCCCACCTTTTTGTATCTGTTCCCGAGGGAGCTTCAAACTTGGACATGACCAACCTTGATTTTTCAGGGGCAGTTCCGGTGACTGGCAGGTTCGAATCCGGTGATGATACCGGGCCGCAATATTCCCTGGTGACGGAGGGGGACCATGCCGGATTCTACAGATGGGAATTTCCAGAGGATGCGCCGCGGGATTATACTGCCAATCTACTCTTCAATTCCACCCAGTATTTCGAGACCCATGTTTCAGACCAGACAGATGAAGGAGACTGGGACACAGGTAACGACACCCTCTCGCTAAATCCCGGGGTGCTGGCATCCAATTTCACCACTAAAATGGAGAGTGTTGGCTACGACATGGTTGCCGCCACCATAAGCCTGAACACGAGCTCCGGGGCAGATAATATAACTTTTTTCATGTCCGCCGACAACGGCACAACCTGGGTTGAGATGGGCCAGGAAGCGAGGGTGGAATTCCCGGGCATCGACAGCCAGATGAAATTCATGATTCACATGGAGCAGAACACCGGCCTGAACAATACCCCGGTCATCAACTCGATCTCCATGATACTGGAGTACATCCCGGAAAACCTGGACATATGGATCGAAACAACCTACGAGATGGACATTCCCGATGACGGACTCATCTTCTCATTCCACCTGACCTACGACCTGGCCGACATGCCCCTTTACTACATCGGGTATTTCGACGATGACATGGTTATCGCATACGAAGGAATGGAGGTGAGCGCCACAACATTCGAATCAATGCCCAACAAGACCATTCACATGACCATGGCCGAGGATCACGAATCCTGCCTGGCCTTCCATATAGTGCCTCCGGGCGCGGGTCAATCCGGATTTGACATGGCAATCCTCATCACCATTATTTTTGTCGCGATATTAACCATACTGGCATTCTATTTTATGAAAAAGAATGCATCGGCCAAGAAGGAAACCGGGAAGGAATCTGGATCGGATGATGAGGCCGCGGGTGATGAAAGTGGAGAGGATGAAGACAGCCAGCCGCCTGAAGGCGTGGATGCCCCCTATGATAGAAAAAAGGTGCTGGAGGACATCATCACGAGGATAGATTCCGAAGCCCTATCTGGAATGATAACTGCGCAGGCTGCCGCACGTATGAAGTCCCCTCATGAAAAGGAGCTGGCACAGATTGAAGAAGAATCCGGAGAAACTGCTGAATCTGTGGAATCAACAGAATCAGCCGACTCTGCTCTGTCGGAGGCCAATGAGGCCAGGGAGGCCCTTGAGATCAGGGAATCTCTCGAAGCCCGAAAATCAGAGCTAATAGGAAAATTGAAGGACCTGGACACCCAGCTGGCCGATGGGGAAATAACCGGGGAGGACCATGAGATCCTCAAGGCCAGTTACAAGAAGAAGACCATCGAGATCATGAAGGAGCTGGACAGGCTCAACTGATGGCGTGCTCTTTTGAAATATTCGCCTGGGGAGCAGACTGTACCCACCATCCAACCCCCCGCCATACTGGGTATTGTTGGGACCCATGCTGAGACATCAATGGGACCCCCGATGGCACGATAGGGACACCCCCTACCCTTTGAAAACATAGTTTTCATGTGTAAATTTTATATATCTGGGCAAGTTCGGTATTGTTAATGGTATTTGGAAACATCCTTGTCTATATCAGCCTGATATTGGCTATATTGGGTATAGTTCTGACCATCCTCAAGCTCTGGACAGAGGATGAAAGACTCGGGCTGTATGCCAGACTAATCACGCTGCTTCTTTTCCTCACCACCACGGCCGCCCTTCTTTACCTCTACATTCTCTTCATCACTTCTGATGTCTCGGTGTTGTATGTCTGGACATACACCGACGCCTCATATTCTCTTACATACAAGATATCCGGAGTGCTGGCCGGTATGGACGGCTCCCTGTTGTTCTGGATATGGCTGGTCATCCTCCCCTGGTTCTGGGAAGAGGTCAGGGCCGTGAAGAAGCCCAGAGACGAGAAACTAATGGACTGGACCAGGATATTTTTATTCCTCGTCATGGCATTGCTCCTTCTGGTATTATCAATCCACAAGATATTCGACCCGACACCATCCGATTACCTGTCATACAGACCGGACGGCAACGGCCTCAACCCCATCCTCCAGACCTTTTTGATGGCCATACACCCGCCCATTATTTTCGTGGCATACGGATTTCTGGCCCTGCCTTTCGCCGCCGGACTGGCATATTTGGTCACCGGGAACGAGAAGTGGACCGACATCTGCCTCAACTGGAGCAGGATCGGCTGGTTCTTCCTGACAGTGGGCATCGGTATCGGCGCGTTATGGGCCTATGTGGTTCTGGGCTGGGGCGGTTACTGGGGCTGGGACCCGGTTGAAACATCTTCACTGCTGCCCTGGATTTTACTGACCGGCTTCCTACATGTGCAATTGATGTACAGGCGCAAGAAAGATTATAAAATACTGGCTCCCGTTCTTGGGGCCTTCACATTCATCCTCGTGATGTTCGCCACCTTCGCCACCCGCGCCGGGGGATTATGGGTTTCTGTCCACACCTTTGGTGAGGCCAACGTCGACATCGCTCCCTGGGACAGGTTCATGGATATTATGACCACCAGCGACACCGTGCCCTATTATTTCATCATGATGATCGCCTTTTCCATCCTGACCATCATTCTTATGGCATACAGGCAGAGAAAGATGGGATCCAGGGGTGAGGAAAGATCCTACACTCTATCCGAATTGATCAACGATGACATGCTCATGCTGGCCACCACATTTCTACTGGTTTTGACTACCGTGGTCACTCTACTGATTCTCGTCAGAGGCGTTGAAGGTCAGCTGGTCGCTGAGAATTTTAATGGCCCGGTCGGCGTTCTCGTTCTGCTTCTGATACTGGCCATGGTCTTCTGCATCAGCTGGAGAATTCTCGGCCGAAAGGTGGTCTCGATGGTGGCCCTCGGCACGGTGGCCGCCTCCCTGGTTGCCATGATGCTCTTCCCGGATAACATCATCGCGGCCGGCGCGATACCCATACTGGCTGTATCTCTTACACTGGTCTCCTATTCCATAATAAAACGCTTTAACAGGCAGAGGCCGTGGCAGTCTTTGAAGGTAATCTCTGCCCATCTTATTCACCTGGCCGTGATACTTATGGTCATCGGATATGTGGGCTCCAGTTTCCTGGCATCTGAACAATCCATCAACCTGGAGGTAGGCGGGGATTCCCAGACCATTTTCGGCTACACCTTCGAGGCCGTTGACATAACCGAATCATCTGATATGATATACGCCGAGATGCACGTTCACAAGGGCAGTGATCTAGTGGGCGTGGCAAACCCAGGCATATCCGTGATAGACGGCCAGATGCGGAGTGAGATAAAGGTGGTGGACACCCTTGTCGAGGATATCTACCTGATATACAACTTCGACCAGATGTCCTATTCCCACAACACCGTGGACATTGAGGTGAAAATTCTGCCCATGATGAAGTTCCTGTGGGGGGGAATGTGGCTGATGGGCATCGGAATAGTGCTGAGGCTTATTCTGGAATTTTATCCCAAGAAAGGCAAAGGCTCAAAGATACTGGCAGATGAAGATGCCGGCTCCGGTGAGGCGGAGGCATCAGAGTCGAAGGAGGCAGGGACCTCCGAACCGGTCGAAAAGGATGATGACTATTACGAGTCCATGCTGGAGGCCGAGCTTGAGAAGGCCGAGGCCCCGGAACAAGTTGATATTGTTGAGGATAAGCGAGATGATACAATTGAAGATGGGCCAGATGAGTACAATAAGGAGGAAAAATAGATGATAGCTTCATGGAATGTGACCAACCGGTGCAACCTGCTGTGCGAGCACTGCTACAGGGATGCTGGCGACTCTGCCGTGAACGAGCTTTCCACAGAGGAAGGAATTGCCCTGCTGGACGAGATAGCCAAGGCCGGATTCAGGCTCATGGTCTTTTCTGGGGGCGAGCCCTTCATGAGAGAGGACATCTTTACATTGACGAAGCACGCGGCCAGCCTCGGCATGAGGCCGGTCTACGGAACAAACGGCACGCTGCTCACAAAAGATTTCATAAAAAAGATAATGGAAGCAGGGGGGGCCAG
>JAGLSY010000104.1 GCA_023135545.1 Thermoplasmata archaeon
TCAAGTTCTAGCAATGCCATCTCATCACCTCCTCCTCAATCTTGGATTTACTATCTCATCAAATGACCTTCCAAGAAGGAAAAATGACAGGCATATCAGGGTGATACATATTCCCGGAGGCATAAGCCACCACCATGCGGTCAATGCGTTGGCGTGCTGGACGAAGTTCAGCATCATTCCCCAGCTCATGGTACGTGGGTCACCCAGTCCGATGAAGCTAAGTGCGGCCTCGGCAAGGATGGCACCGCTCACGTAGAAGGTCATGTACAGAACAGCCAGTGGAAGAATGTTCGGCGCAATATGCCTGAACATGATCCTCGTCTTGCTGGCTCCGGTAACCCTGGCAGAGTCGATAAACGGTCTTTCCTTTAAGGTCAGAACCTCTGACCTTATAACCCTGGCAGTACCGCCCCATCCGACAATACCGATGATGAAGACAATGTTCCAGATGCTCGGTTCCATCAATGCTGCCAGTATAATCAAGAGCGGAAGTCCCGGGAGCGTCAGAATAACGTCAGTGAACCTCATGAGAATGATGTCCACATTGCCTCCGTAATATCCGGATACAAGACCTACCAGCATACCTACGCTTATCGAGAATATAGCTGCAGCGAAACCGACCAACAGAGCGATCCTGGAACCCAGAAGAACCTGGCTGAGTATGTCCCTGCCCTGTGCGTCCGTGCCCAGGTAGTATTCTATGCCGCTTGCTGGCTTCTCATCCTCGTCCATTGTCCATGTAGGCGGCAGCGGGGCGATCATGTTGCCGGTACACCTGTATGAGTAAAATCTGGAGCTCTCTCCAGTTACTGGATTGCCATCGGCATCCAGTTGAACCGTTGCAATAACCACCTCTCCTTCACCGATGTGCTGGGTGGTTCCCATGGCCAAATCATCGTAGACAATCGGATTCTCAAAGGCAACACCCTCCAGGCTCTTCCTCCACTTTATCGAACCGTCTGAATTGACGGCGTAAAGCAAGGTGGAGTCATCTGTGGGGTCGCTGAGGGTCCCATTATGGTTTCTCACTGGAATAAATATGAGCCTTGAGTATATGGCATCGTAGTAGGGTGTGGCTACCACCGAGGTTGTCAATGCGTTGTTTATGGATGTGTCAAATGACAGTCTCACCATGGATACAGCTGTGCTATTCCTTGCCGTAGTAGATATCCTGTAAACATAACCCGTGCTTGAACCTACAACAACCTCATTGCCGTCGCTTCTGACGTTGGGTGTTGTAAGGTTTCCAAGGTCCAGTTCTCCCAGGGTTTGGTCCACCTTATAGCCGCCTTCCCAGCCGGTAACCGGAAGCATGGTGGTTCCATCAAGAAGGTGCAATCTTCCGTCATCCGTCGTTATAAATACCATGCCGGCGGCCTCTTTCAGGTCGGTTGACAGGTATGCCCTTCGGTTGTTGGCCGCATCCTCCTCCGGGTTGCCGCCAAGATAATCGTCTGATGCCTCGTAAACATTGTACATATCCCCTATTTGGGTGGCATCGGCGGTCCTGAAGCCGTATATTTCTCCGGCCGTTGTTCCTACATATACATACAGGCCGTTGTTGGAGGCTGCAGGCTGAGTGAGTGTTGCGTTTGCGAAGTTTATCACAGCCCTTGTGTTGAAAAGACCGTCAAACATGTACAGGGTTCCGGATGTTGTGGTCGCAAATATGAAATCCTCATGATCGAGGTTCCTGTTAACAACTTCAAAGATATCCACGCCGACAACTTCCCCATCCAGGTTGAAGGCATATACGTTGGAGCCGGATGGCGCGTATTGGGAATTATACCCATCATGTAACACGTACAGCGTACCGGCCTCAGTGCCGAATATCAGCCTGAAGTCCATGTCACTCGGGTCCCTCTTGGCACCATAGTTCATTCCAATGACATTTGATGATATAGGCGAGTTGGTTTCAAAGGCACCGGACCAGCCCTGCCAGGCCTTGCTTCCGTCAGACGATGATTTGGCATAAAGTCCGTAAGGCGCTACGATACTCCCATCGCCGCCCGCTAGATATATTCTGTCAACCGGCATAGAGTTGGCCGATGGCACTATACGTTCAACGATGCTGGTTGTTACTATTCCATCGCTCGGCTGGTCAAGGAAGTTCTCGACCAGAACAACATCCTCGTCAGGCGCAAACCAGTCTATAGGGTGTCTGAGGCCCATAAAGGGCGACATTAAAGCTACCAGTATGAAGGCAACCATGATTGCCAGACCCAGCAGGCCTACCTTGTTCTCCTTGAAGAGGTCCCAGTTGTGTATGAATGAACGCTTGTAATCCCTGAATTTTTCCTTAAGTTGTTTTGATGTTACCATTTTTCTCACCTCCTCATAGTTGCACCCTCGGGTCTAGATACGCATATAGAATATCGGCAAACATATTGCCGAGAACGGTCATGCCAGCCATTATGTAGAATGCTCCCTGAACGATCGGGTAGTTGTGCATCAATGTCCCTCTGACCAGCAATGTTCCCATTCCTGGCCACGAAAATATGGTCTCTGTCAGAACACCGCCGCTGATGATTCCGCCCACGGCAAGGGCCATGGATGTCACCACGGGAAGCATGGCGTTCCTGGCAGCGTGCTTGTAAACCACAGTTCTGGGCCTAAGACCTTTGGCTCTGGCTGTGGTGATAAAGTCTTCTCCCATAACCTCGAGCATGGAGCTTCTCATGAGCAATACCGTACCTGCAAGACTTAATATGGAAAGTGTCATCAAAGGCAAAGCCAGATGCCATAAGACATCAGATACATAAGCCATGCCTAATAGCCTCTCGCCAGTTTCACTAATTCCTCCCATTCCGCTCAGCGGGAACCATTCCAGTTGCACGAAGAATATCCATTGTGCGATAAGCGCAGACCAGAAGATGGGCATGGAATACATGAATAGGGTCACTACAATAGTGCTCAATTCCAGGACAGAGCCGCGCCTCCAGGCCACTATGACACCGATGATGATACCGATCATAAAACTGAGTATCAGTGAGCTGCCGAACAACAGCAAGGTCGGGGGAATTTTCTCCAGCATTACATCCCACACTGGACGGCTGTCCTCAAAGGAGATGCCGAAGTCGAAGAGGAGCATTGATTTCATGTAAAAGTAAAACTGCTCAAGCATACTTCTGTCAACGATGTCGTTGGGGTGTTTGAAAAACACATCTGAAGATGAGCCATCCGGAAATGTTAATGTCGCCTCCAGGTTGCCCTCCACACGATTACCATTGCTCTGGACCGCGGTCACGTTAGTGACTATCTCCGGAACATTGTCGGAACTGTAGATGAAAGGATATTCATCCACGAGAACGTGCTGCTGCTCTCTTTTTATGCTGAAGTCCGATAACACTGTGGAATCAGCAGGTATCTGGAGGCTTGACGGGGCTGCATTGACGGGGAAGGAGGAAAATGCCTCAAATCCGTCTGCAATCACCGAAATTTCAAACATACCATTTATAGGAATAGAGTAAGAAGACGCGTTGTACCAGTTGGCACCGCCAGAGGAAAGGGTCAATTGCTGGGAGGTGTTGTCTGGTGTTGCCACTGTCATGGTAACCGAGGATACTCCCTCGGCCCGTGCCCTGATGACTATGCCATCGCCGGTTTCATCAATGCTTCCGTCTGGAACATCTATGTTGACATTCCACACTTTTAATTCAGAAACAACAGATGCTATGTTGCCAGTGGCATCGGTGGTGACATTGAACCTCATCGCGGCCGAGGCCACATTTTTGTTAACATCGGTTGCCTCGAGCCTTACGGTGTAGATACCTTCCATCACATCTTCTATTTCCCTGGTGAAAGCACCGGCTGTGGTTTCAGATTCTGTAAAGACCACATCATCTATTATGGTGAAATCCGGGTAAATTATATCTGCTCTCACGTTTCTGAAATTGCTTTGGTCCGTGGCGTTAAGCACCAAAGATATGGTCGTGTTACCAGACGCTACCGCATCCAGATTATATATCACCGGTGGATTCATATCGGTCTGTGCCGGGTCAATATTCACGTTAAAAGTGGCTTGCATAGTATCTCCCCCGGATTCGATTTCTATGGTGTACTGCCCTATTTCTGTGGGGTTGAAGGTGTACAAGAAATATTCGCCCGGGAGTTCTATCTCCTTTGCAAAGCCATATCTCAATGCAATTTGGTTTCTCTCAATCTCTGTTATTCCTGGTGTCATGAAAAGGCCCATAGCCGCACTGCCAGGCATCAGCCTGAACAGCACGAAAAGCAGGACCAGGACAATCAACAAGGTGACTACCATGTGGATTGTCCGTTTGACCAGATATTTCCTCAATCTCATTTAAACATCTCCGATTGCCTTTCTTTCTCTCGGCCATCCCGAAAAAAAGATAAAGGAAGGGCGCTAGTAAACTAGGCCCTTATTCTTCTGAACACTGCTGTTGCAACAGCCGCTATGGAGAACACCGATGCCACTATCAGGAAGGACGGGAATGGTGTCTCTTTCTTATCCTCTATGTCAGGGATATCGATTACGTTGATCGGCATCGACTGTGTACCGTTCTTGAAGCCGTCCTTGAACGCAATAACGCTCACTGCGTACTCCTTGTCCTCATCGATATCCTCTGCCTTGAATGAAAAGGTTGCCTTGCCATCCTGGTCCGTGGGCGTTGTTGCCGGTGTTAAGGCCGGACCTTTCGGGTCCACCTGTATCACAACATCAGAGTTGGCTACAGGGTTGCCGGCCTGGTCTGTCACAGTCACCACCACGCTGGTCTGGCCCGGTGTTCCCGTGGCATCCTTGTCATCTATAACATCGGGGTCGGCCTCCATCTGAACCGCAAGGAAATCCACACCTTCGGGATAGGCTGTGAGCAGGGTCAGTTTTCCGGGGGCATCATCATACTCTTCCAGTTCAGCACTCTTGATCTCTATCAGAATTCCAGAGCCGTTCTTGACGAATTCCTCGGTCGGAGGTACGTAAGGTGCCGTGAAGGTCGTCCTGAACTTACCGCTGGAGTCTGTTGTTCCATTATACACGGACAATGTACCGTTGGTTACTGCCAGCTCGACGAATGCGCCCTTGATGGGTGTCCTCTCCAGAGTGTCTCCGCTCTTCACGATAGCCGTGACGAGAATCTCGACATCCGCCGTGGCATTGGATTCAATGGCTGACACGGTGTTAACGAACCTTGCATTGAGCCACTTGTTCGATGGCGGCTTCAACTCGAGGAGGGACCTCCAATTGTAGATAGAACCTGATGCGCCGGTCACCCAGCCGGTGAACCTGTCTGCCCGGTAAGCCTCGATATTTGTCCTGAAGTAAAGAACGTCATAGGGCAAGTCGTATGCGACTGCTGCCTGAGCATCCTGGATAAGCTCGAGTCTTGCATCCTCATCGCCGGTCTCCCTTGCCTCGTCAATTATGGCATCGAAACTGGAATTTGAATATCCTGGATAGTTCTGGCCTTCCGCAGCCGTCTCCGAATGGAAGAAGGCGTACAGGAAATCTGTGGGGTCGCTTCCTATCCTCCATCCGAGAATATACATGTCAAAGTCCCTCTGGTCAATGTGGTTGACGATGGTTCCGAAGTCCATGGCGATTGAGTCGGCGTTGATACCGACATCCTGCATCTGCTTGGCAATCATCAATCCTGCCTGGGCCCTGATAGGGTCGTAATCTGCAGGCGGTGTCAAAATCTTGATCAAACCACCTTCTGAGTTTCCTATGGGCGAGCCGTCGGGGTTGAGCCACCAGTTGCCTGGACCTGGCTCTTCGCCAGGTTTGGTCAGCTTGTAGTCTGCCCTCTCCAAAATCTTCTTGGCCTCTGGCGGGTCAAACATGTATTTCGGAATGGTCTCGTTGTACCAGGTACTGATCGATGATACAGGGCCGTCCCCGGGAATTCCGAAGTTCTGCAACAGCCTCTGGACAATGGTCTGCTTGTCAATACAGTGGGCTATAGCCTTCCTGAGGGGCATTCCGGTATCTTCACCGGTCTCCGCGTTATATCCGAAGGACCTTCTGTTGGGCCTCATGTTGTATGCCAAATAGAAGAAACCCTTCTCTGCAGACTGCTTGACACCGAGATCCGGTTCATTCATGATCTCCTGAACGAAGGTCGGTGGAATCGACCATGCAATATAATCAACATCATTGTTCTTCAGTGCAAGCACCGCCTGCTCTGCCGTCTTGTAAATCTTGAATACCATAGCCTCTATAGTAGGCTGCTTTGCAAGTCCATCTGGATCATAATGTGTGCCATCTTCTTGCTCGCCCCATCCTTCCGTGTAGAAGTGATCTCTGAAGGTGATTACCTTGGAACTGACCCCAGGAATCCAAGAATCGAAGTAGAAGGGGCCGCTACCTATTGCAGTCGGGTTGTCCCAGGCAAGTGCTGCTGCACTGTCCCAGGCCTTGACGTGGTCCTTGATGTATCCTGGGTCAGTCCATATCATCGTGTCATCGTATGCCTGGCCAGAAATGGTTGTACCCCATATGTGATATGGAAGCAGGAAAGCAGATAAGGTGTTCCTGAAAAAGTCGGCGAAGGGTGACTGGAGCTCGAATCTCAAAGCTGCCTGGTTGCCCTCCTCGTAGACTTTCGTGATGTGAAGGTAGTGGTCATCGGTAAAGTTTGAACCGGCACCACCGCCCTCATCCATCAAACACTTGACACTGGATACCCAATCAGGCAACTGTGACTGGATGTGGTATGAGAACATAACGTCTCTTATGGTCATCTGGGTTCCATCGTGCCATGTCACACCTGTAAAATCATAGAATATGGTTGCCTCGGATATTCCGCCGGTCAGGTCCCAGTCTTCCTCTGGAGTGAAACCGAAAACACCTTGGTTCATATCGTCCCATCCCCACGCGTCATCGGCACCCTTTCCGGTTCCATTGGCCGAGCCAACAGCAATGTAGGGTATGAGTTCGTCGGTGTCCGGGTCGGAGTTGAGCGGACCATCATATAGATATCCAATAACGTTCCATGTCCAGACATCACCCGCAACCAGCGGGTTCAGGGTCTTGACATCATCCTGCATTGCGATTCTCAAAACATATGTGTTATCATCCTGTCTTGTACCCGCATCCGGGGCCGCGACAGCTACTGGAAAAGAGCTTACGATAAACATGAAAACAAATGCTATCGCGAAAACTGCTATTCCTCTACCTCTTGCACAACCATTTTTAATCATTTTAATTACCTCCTTCTTGTAATCTCCAGCAACATAAATCCATATGGATTTCCGTGTCCGCTGTAAGTAGTGACTATATTTATATTTTATTGGAATCTATCATAGTCAATGTTAGATGACTTATAACTGTTCATGATATAAAAGCAGACTTGTACACTTTTTTGTGTAATATAAATTCTTTTTGGTACA
>JAGLSY010000105.1 GCA_023135545.1 Thermoplasmata archaeon
GTTCAGGGTATCGGCCACTTCCAATACTTCTTTTTGAAGTTCCAGCGACTTGTCCCTGTTTCCGAGATGGGTGTAAACCGTGGATTTGGAGTTCAAGACAAATGCCCGGTGCTCGAGGTCCCCGAGTTCTTTAAAACAACTCTCAGCTTCGTCACAATACCTTATCGCTTCCTCAAACATACCCTTTCTGACACAATATCTGGCAAGGTTCCACAAGGCGAATCCACTGTAATACTTGTTACCCGATGATTCGGCCATGCCCAGGAGTTCATCCACATAGTATTTCATCTCGTCCACATTTGACAAGAGCCATTCAAATTTGATGATATTCACCAGGTCTTCCATTCTGCTATCCTGGTTGCGCTCATGCATATAGGCCTTCAACCACATGTCGATTGCACCCTGCAGGTTGAATGACCGGGTATGGTGTTCCGCTATCTTTCTGGCATAATCCGAAGCACGGACTGAGAATTCGGCATCCAATCCCGCAAGCCAGATGAAAAGCTCGCCGATCCTCAATATTTCAGACGGGCGGTCGGCTTCGAGAGATCTCACAACTTCATTCGTGATTTCGAATCGCTTTTCCTCGGACAACTGGCCGAGCACAAAATTCGAAAGATAGCCATCCAGATTTCCCGTCACCAGGTTATTGGCTCTTAGAGTTTCCAGGATTGTACGCACCTCTTCCTCACTGCGTCCCGAGGATTTTGAAATCATATGCTCGTCAACAGAGCCAAGAAGAACACTGTGCGACAGGGTAAACAGAGCCATGTCCAGATTGTCGGGGAACAGCTCTGTTAGTTTTTCACCAGCATCATAATCCATCTTCTGCCGGAGCCGGACCGGAGAATACGGGTCTATGGACTCCAGCAATGATTCGGTATCCTGTAAGATGCCTTCATCCTTGGCCAAATTGAATGTGAGAATGAACAAAATCTTTTCATCGTCCAGATTTCTGACGATATACTTCAATTGCTCTGTTGATGACTGGTCGGCAAGGTCGATGTTTTCGATTAATAAAACCAATTCCCGGTCGGCTGCCGTGGATTCAATAATTCTCAACGTTTCGTCGAACATCCTTGCCTGGAGTAATTTGAGTTGGCCCAGGTCCCATTCTCCCTCGTATTTCTTGGAGGTGAAAAATGTCCTCGAAACAGGGGCTTCGATGCCTACCAACTCGCTCATTGCGCCCTTCCAGTCTTCAAGAATGCTCCCGTACTTGTCCTCTATGAGTTTCGTTACCCTTTGCATCTCTTTTATCAGTGATTTATCTATAGAGCCGGAGAGAATCAATGTTAGGCTGATTATCTCGCCTGTGCAAACCATGATAGTGTAACCTTGCATTTCGAACCGCTCGATTCCCTTCTCCACAATTTCACTGCCAGCATGCATCGAAAGCGAGTCCTTCACGAAATTTCGCACGGCTTCCATCATGGCCGAAATAATGTCTGGGTCCAGTGAGCTGTCGCCTCTCTGGACAGTTCCCATGTTCATGCCCGCCTTGTTTGAAATCAGCCCCAATTCGATTCTGGGCGGTTTATCGATCCTCATTATTTCCTTTAGGCTTTCCGGCAGCAATTGCTCGAACATTGGCACTATGGATTCCGCAGCATCGGCTCGCCATATTCGGTTATCATCTGCCATAATAATATCCCGCAATGCATTTTCCAGAATACCTACCGTTGCTCCCGGCTCCTTTTCGAGAAGGATGAATTGGGGTGCGTTTTCTCTAGCCTTGGAAAACGATTTTTCCAAGCTATTCTCCAACTCTTCTACGAATTGCTCTCTGACGTTCATTCTCCCACTCCTACAATCAGGACATCTGCTTATTGATATTTATTTGTTGGTGATTCCCGGAGAAAGCAACCTATTTTATAAGCCGCAGCTGATTCCCAAACCATGAAAGGAAGCATTGACGAAAAGCTGCTACCAGCGGTCATGGACACCCTCCCCGCCGAGCTAACCTTCATAGATGAAAATGATCTTATAGTATTCTGGAACGAGCCCGATAGTAAAATATTCCACAGGGCCGACGAGATCCTGGGCACCGACATAAGGAAATGCCATCCCGAGAAGAGCCAGGATAATCTGGAAAAGCTCCTGGGAGACCTGAAGTCCGGGGCCAAAGACAAGGAATCAATGAGGATCGAATGCGACGGCCTGGACATTCTCATCAAGTACATTGCGGTGAGGTCTGATGACGGCAAATATAAGGGATGCCTGGAAACCTGCAGACTGGTAGATGATTTATAGAGTTGTGCATCTGGAGGGAGAATTGGCCATGCCTTGTCCTATTTTGCAAGGTCAGATATTTTTTGATAATGAGTTAGAGCTTAAATCATGAAAATGACCACAAAGTGGATATTTTTACTCATTTGGGTTATGAACTTTGACCATCTTATTAGGTATTAGACTTCAAGAAAAGGGGTCAAGGATGTGAAATAAGATGACAAAAATAAGTATCAAGAAGAACAGGGCCAGTAGAACGAACGAAGGCGCCGGAGCGCGCACAGTGGCAGTGGTGATGATCGCATCCCTACTATTCCTGGGAGCAGGATTATGGACCGCAGCCCAAGATCATGTGGTGGACACAGCAAGAGCCCCTCCGGTGGGATATTACACACTGACCGGACCGGACGGAGTACCATCACCCGAGTCACAATATGAGCCGGCTGACCTCCAGCCCTCGCCAAAGGTACCCACAACAACCACGGGCGGAGCATCCGGGTTCTCGAGCGGCGTCAGTCATGTGTAACTACCTGCCCCAATGGGCAGGAAGTTCCCATTCAGGCAGCCATAAGCCCATACTCGCAGAGATAAATTCTCTGCGGTTAGTTAAATTAAATTTATGGGCTTACGGCGGTGTTCTTGTTAGTGGTTGGTCGATATCCCCTAAAGACCCAGGGGTTCTCGACCTATTGCACTAAACATGACTGGCGCTGTTAAATTTTTATTTTTCTTTCTTGTTCATTATCTTAAATCATTGTACAGACTACGTGTTTGCCTGAACAGCAAATGAGGGCTCCCCAACCCTAAAGAAAAGAACCTATCGGGTTCTTTCTGAGCAGTAATCAATCAGCTTACTGAATGATTACTGCCGGTGGGGTATCCCCTCCACTTATTTGTTGATTGAAACCAGCAGAGTGGATATGAGCCCTTATTAAACACGCCCGTCCCAACAAAATGATGCAGAGGCCATTTTGATGGGCGTCCCGTATCCGCAAATCTGAAGATTGCGGTATTGGGACGAGGACATGTTTAATAATAAGTTCAAATCCTTGAATACCGTCAAACCTCTCATACCCCATGTCCGTGTACACCTTGACAGCATCCGGGTTCTGATGATTGACACCCAGGAATGCTTCTGTCATACCCTGCTCCGCTATCCAGATGAGACTTGCCGCGGTGAGGGCCTTTCCAAAACCCTTCTTTCGCTCTTCGGGAATTACGACAAGGAGATATGACGCTCCCCGCTTTTTCTTCTTCAATTCGTTAAAATCCCTGTCAATATGGGAGCAGAAGGCGCCGACCATTTTATTATCGGCCAGTCTTTCTATCACGAAGATGCCGGAATGGCTGGCAGGGTCAGTGAAATACATCTGCTGGCTCATTTCTTCAAGGGTGAAGAGGCTGAACCCGCCCCTTGTGGCATAGGCCTCGTTGGCGATGTTGACAATTTCCTCCATCTCATCTGGCAGGCGGGGATTTCTCATGATATAGCCGTCCGGAAGTTCGGGGGTCTCAACACCCCGGGGATCGCGCTTCATGGCGTACCTCTGGTAAGGTGTCTTTTCAAAGCCCAGGCTTTCAAGCAACCGCACCTTGGAGGAATTGGAAAGATATTCCCTCGCTGATATCTTCTCGATATTGTGGGATTTGAAATAATCTACTATTCTGGAAAAAATATCCTTGCCCGCATCCGTATCAAAATAATCTGGCAGGATGGAGATGTCGAAGAAGGCCAGTCGTCCCTTCTTCTCAAAGAGGTCGGGGTTGAACCGCCCGTATCCCACACCCACCATCCGGCCATTATCGAAAGCCGCAAAATAGCCGTCCAGTGTGTAGCAGGACTTGGAGAATATCCTCTTGCGCATCTTCTCCTCTGTCAACAACCTGAACTCAGGGTCATTGAACTCTGCTTTGTTGAAAAGCTCTGTGTATTTTCCGATTTCTCTGTCCTTCAGGCTGCGGATTTCCATGTTCCTCACCATAACGGCTTCTTGTAATGCGTAACTTTCTTTTCGATCTCGAAGCCCATTTTCGTATATAATTTAAGGGCGCCAGTGGGATTGTCGGCTTCTACATTCAGCGAAGCATCCTCCATTCCCAGGTCTTTCAGGAGCTTAAAGCTGATGGCAATCATGGCCTTGGCCAGACCCTGCCCGCGCCATTGACGGCCAACGTGGATGTTCTCAGTATATCCTCTTTTTCTATTGAATTCTATATTTTCTTCAGGGTCAAAATGATTCTGGACCGCACCGGCTATTCTGTCACCATCCCACGCTACGATGTAGTATTCTGGCTTGAAGATAGGTTCATTCAGCCATTGGATATATAATTCCTCCGGCCAGTCCGCCGGTTCGAAGCCGTCTTTGTTTGCTTCCCTGTCCGCATCCCATAATGCCCTCATTTGTTCAGGCAGGATAGGTCGAATTTCTAATCCTTCTGGCAATGGACAATCAGGGATATTATCCAGATTAGGTCTTATCATTCTGAATGAAAAAGTGTGGGGCTTGTATTCATTCTTTTCAATTATACAGGTCCATTCCTTTTCGAATTCAGATGCCCATATATAGAATTCGCCCACTTCTTCCTTAGGGTGTGTTTTGGCGATTTGTCTGGCTCTATCTTCACACCACTTGAACATGGCTTCCCTTATGCCTTTCCCTCTCCATTCCGGAACCAGTCTGGCTGTAAAACTATAATTTCGGATCTTATCAAGGCCCTGCATCCACCATACCCTGGCTTCTCCAATGATTTTTCCTTTGATGGTTACGATTAAAACATCTTTTTCTGGAACAAAGTTGATCGGATGTTTATAGGATCTTTCCAAATCTTCTACCGACCATGCCAATTCAATTTTATCAATGAACTTGCTGGCAGTTACTATATCGACCATTCCCTGGAAGTCATCAGGGCCCTGAAATGGGCGGACAGAAAGTCCTTCTATTTCTGGCCATTCAAGCTTGGTCATGGATTCTCATAAAGCCTGAACTGATTAAATATAATTCCTGTGGAAACTATTTAGTGGTTGAAATGAAAGAAAATGAGGGCATATCCAAAATAGTTGCGGCCCGATCTTCGTAAAGTTTTTACTGTAAAAGACATTATGGAGTCGGTAGGGGTGAGTATTTCATGGAAGAAAATTATGTGTCTCCTTCAAGGAGCAAAGCTATTGATATTGACAAGCTGGCGAGCATACCTTCGTTTTACTTGGTCAGGGCAGACTGGTCAAAGGAAAAAATAGGCTTTTATTGGGACAAAACTGGCCGGCTGGAGTTCTATGTGATGGACCTGGTTTCAGGAGAGTATGAGAAGATCACTGACGGAGAGCTGCCAAGGGCTATACGTGCAGGTTATGTCTGGGGGCGTGACAATAAGACAATATATTTCACCAAAGACAAGGATGGGGACGAGTTCCATGACATCTATTCTTTGAATATCGAGACCAAGGAGATCAAGCAGATCACAGAATCACCAACAGATCAGGACTATCCTCTTGTCGTGACCCCAGACAATGAATGGTTGATAATTCTCACCACGCGGCATGGCCAGCTCAATCTCCTTAAATTACGTACAGATGGAAGCGAAGAGATAGCTTTGACATCACATGAACATGCGGTCTGGAATGCGATGCTTTCAAAAGACGGCCGATATCTGGCCTATGGTCTTAACGAGACAGATTCCTTCAGTAACAATGACATATACCTATATGATATCCAGAATGATACATCTGAAGAACTTCTGAGCCTCAGCAAGGAGAGTCAAGAATCCCCATCTGATTGGCATCCGGATGGCAGTAAGCTCTTGTTCTCTTCCAATATCTCCGGTGTCGATCAAGTAGGTATATTGGACCTAGATACAAAGGACATAACGTGGTTTGGCGATGGAGATCATGATGAATATGCGTTCAAATTTGTTCGATCAGGGTCGGATATCGTAACTCTCAAGAATCAGGATTCGACGATATTTCCGGTAATATATGATATCAAGACCCGTGAGGGTCATATTCCAGATTTTCCACGGGGGATCGCCGCACCAGGGACCATCGGACTTGATGATAAGGCCTTGATCCTATTCATCGATACTCCTACCTCACCCAGCAATTTGATCCTGCTGGATATTGAGACCAATCAGAAAAGAACACTCCTGGAAACGGAGATGGAGGGAGTGAATAAGGATGATATAGCCTCCTGTGAGTACATCAAATATAGGTCTGCAGATGATCTGGAGATCCCTGCATTACTGTATAAACCAAAAGACCTGGATATAAACAAACAGTATCCATCTGTAGTGATAGTGCACGGTGGCCCAACCGGCCAGTACTTCCAACATTTTGATATGATGGCCCAGTATTTTGCAAGTATGGGGATCGTGGTACTTCTACCCAATATCAGAGGATCCACAGGCTATGGCAAGGAATTCATGGAAATGAATGTCATGGATTGGGGCGGAAAGGACATGGAGGATGTCGGCGCGGGACACGCATACCTGAGATCGCTGTCTTACATTGCAGATGACCGCATAGGTGTTTTCGGCGGCTCGTATGGTGGTTTCATGTCATTCAGCTGTGCTGTCAAGCAGCCGGACCTTTGGGCATTCACCGCACCATGGATAGGCATCTCTAATCTATGGACCTTCTGGGATGAATCACAACCGCATTTCAAGCAGTTCATCAAAGAGATGATGGGAGCTCCAGGTGATGATGATGATCTATGGAAGGATCGTTCTGCTTTCTTCCATGTAGAGAATGTCAATGCTCCCATGCTGATCATGCACGGGGTCAATGATCCAAGATGCCCCATAGGCCAGAGCAGGGATTTCAAAGACCGATTATTGGAATTGGGAAAGAAAGAAGGTCTGGATGGTGATTTTGAATATATTGAATTCGGAGATGAAGGACATGCCGCATGGAGTGATATTCAGGGAAGGATCCGCAGCCTGAAGATAGTGGCGGACTTCATGGAGCGCCGTCTCATATGATAGGTAAATTCTGATTTATTGGTGAAATGATTCAATGAATCATTCGTATTGGGGATGATTCTATAATAACTAAATTGCAGCCGATTAATAATTATAATGTTATTTCTGCAGATACTCATCTTAACATTTTGGTATTAACACCCAAATAGCATTTTATAACTTGGAGTCTATTGAACCAATGCTTATAGTTGCAGTGTTCAGGGAGGTACTTACATGGAGATAGAAGAAAGGATTGTGGATGAACTTGAGAACATCTTTGACGGTCTGGCAAGACAGACTGTTGAAGTACAGAAGAAAAAGTTGGGATTGGAAGGAGAACTCAGCAAGGAGAACTATATTCAATTGGCAATGAAGATAAAAGAGGCCTGTGTGCATATGGTCGGTGAGCCGATAGCGGAAAATGTTTATAATGGTCTCGTTGAAATCATAGAGGGGAGTTGAGTAGGATGGTTGCAGTGCAGATAGAGAATGTTGAACACGTTCTGGAGAACTGGTTGGGAGACATGGCCGTTTTTGTGGTCAATAAACAGATCGCTGTGGCAGAGGTCGACCTGATGAACCCTTCAAAAGAATCATTGAATTATCTTGTCGATCTTATCGAAACCAAATGCTTGGTCAAGATGATGGACCCAAGCAAAGTAGCGCAAGTAAAAAATGACCTGAAGAAGGCGATAGAGACGCCTGTGCCGCTGGAGAAAGAAGCGGTCATGGCTTTGAACAAGAAGATCAGGGCCTACCTGAGAAAGAAGTTCGGTGACGTAGCAGTGCATACGATGAACACTCAGAAGAAGAAATTGGGAATAGAAGATATTCGAAGCCCGCTGGAGTACTTGAAATTGGCAAGCGAGATCCACTCGATCCTCTCCGACATGGTGGATGACGATCTGGCAAGAGAGGTGTATGATGGAATGGTGAATATCATAGAAGACGCGGCAAAGGAGGAAGCTTAGATGGACAAAATAAAAACATATGTTGAGGGATTGGACGGACGAATGGATGGGGGCATACCGCCTGGACACATCGTATTGGTCTGCGGAACGTCTGGCAGCATGAAATCGACTCTTGTATATTCTATGCTACATAAATATGTACAAGAGGGCTTGGGGACTGCATTGTACATATCATTGGAACAGAACAAAGACAGCCTTATAACACATATGGCAAAACTGGGTATGGATATAAAAGAGGTCGAAGACAAACTGACGATAATGGACATGGGCTGGCTCAGAACAGAACTCAGGGACGTGGCCGAAGAGGATGAACTGAAATGGTTCGATTCACTCCAAACCCAAATAGAGAACTATAAGCGGAACATTGATTATGATCTATTGGTGCTGGACTCTCTGGAAGCGGTGTTCACGATTGCCAACCTCCAGAACCCGAGGAATGATATTTTCCTCTTCTTCGAAAAACTGCGAGATCTCGGCATAACTTCATTTTTGATCTCGGAGATGCCGCAAAACAAGCGGATTTTTGGTTCATACGGGACAGAGGCGTTCCTGGCCGACGGCATAATACACATGGATATGGAACGCACCGGCACATCGGTCGGGAGATTTCTCAGTGTGGTCAAGATGAGAGAGGTAAAGCATGCGACCGATTACTTTCCGCTTTTAGTGGATAAAAGCGGCTTCAAGATAGTTACGAAGTGAGGTGATAACATGGGAGAAATAATTCGTACACATGTAGAGGGGCTGGATAACCAGATCGAGGGCGGAATCCCAGAGGGGCACATAATATTGCTGTGCGGTCCGACAGGGAGCATGAAGACAACATTGGCATACAGTATATTGCATAATGCAAAGGATATGAATTCCATATACATATCTATCGAGCAAAGCAGAATGAGCCTGACGAAGCAGATGAATACTTTCGGAATGACCTACGACCCTATCAGGACCAATATCTCTCTGGTGGATACAGGGATACTCAGGAAAAAATTGGGTTTCCTGGGTGAGAAGACCCTTACCGACATAGTGAAGATGTTTGTGAATAGACTTATTGAAGAGACCGATGCAAAACTCCTGGTCATAGATTCCCTGGAATCCTTCTACACTCTGATGAATATGAAGAATCCCAGGAACGACCTGTTCCATTTCTTTGCCGAACTGAAAGAATTGGGCCTCACTACGATATTGGTATCTGAAATGATGGAGGAACAGGAGGAGTTCGGCATGCACGGCTGCGAGGACTTCCTATCAGACGGGATAATACATCTTGCAAACGAGAAGGTCGGGCGCAGTGTCGTCAGATATCTTCGGGTCGTGAAAATGAGGGCCGTGGATCATTCCTCGGACTATTTCCCGCTTATCGTCGATGACGGGTTCAAGATAGTGGTAAAATGAATTTGGACGATGTTCAATGGGCATACCCACTCATGGGAGTCATCATTGTCGAAGTTATACTCGGCATCCTGATCCTCGTTAAGAATCCGAAACACAGAACCAATCAACTCGGAGCGGCGGTTCAGTTCACCGTTGCCTTGTGGATCCTCGGGGATGTCGGTCTGAAGTATGCCGCTGACTATTCCACTGCCCAGGCCTGGAGCACTTTTCTCTGGATCGGTGCAGTATTCATACCAAGTACGGTGCTGCACTTCGTGGCATTGTTCATCAGAGCTTTGCCTCAAAATAAAATGAAATATCTATGGGCCATTCATCTAGTGAGTGTTTTGTTATATCCCTTGATCATTCTCGAGCAGTTAGATCTGGGCTTGGCCGATGCTCCCTACGAGGGAATATGGGCAACAAATTCTGAAGGCCTCGTCTATTCTCTGTTTGCTGTATATCTTATATCCTGCGTATACATCGGTCTCTTCATACTGTGGAGAGGGTTTGTCAAGATAAAAAACAAGATAGAGAGATCCCAGGTTCTTTACTTGGCCATTGGAATGACCGTGGCAGGTATCTTCGGCCCATTATTCTCGGTGATTTTACCGATACTCGAATATGATATCAACGTTTCCGGTGGGATTTTCCCTTTTATCATGGTCGCTTTTTTCGGATACGCCATGCTGAAGTACAAGCTCTTCGATATCGAACATATCATCGAGGAGGCGAAGCCAGTAACCGAATCTTTGAGATTGAAGCCAGGTATGAGCTACATAATAAAGGAGAGCGGCTCGAACAACAGCTATGAGATATTCAGGGGAATGGTGTCCCAGACCCCTGGGCTGTGCATCACATCCTTTTATCCTCAAAAGCTAAGGAACGAGTACAATCTTGAGAAGACACCCATCGTCTGGATAACCGAGACGAGCACAGACGAGAAGAAACTCAGCCCGCATAGGCTCGAGTTCGAGATACTGTACACTATAGAAACATTCATGAAGGACGGGGAAAACACCACGGTCATGATAGACGACCTCAAGTACCTCTCCATGGTGAATGGGTTCGACAAGACCCTGGAGTTCCTGAAATCCATTAACGACGTGGCTGCTATGAACAATGCCGCAATAATCATCCCTGTCAACCCATCGCGTTTCGAGGAGAGGGAGATATTCCAGCTCAAGAGCATCTTCGACGAGATGATAGACCTGGGCCGGGGCGAATCAAAGATCCCGGCCAGGGATGATATTTCCTCCTATTCATTCATTTTCGAAGAGGAAAGTCCGGTCCAGGCATCCGAAATCCTTCGTTCTTCCCAATCGAAGAAACTCTGCATCACCTCACAATATCCGTCAAAGCTGAAGACCAGATTTGATCTTCCGAAAATGGATATGTACTGGCTGACCACGACCAGGCAGAGCGAGGAGAGGACACTCCAGCCCAACAGGCTCGAGTTCGAGATTACCCAGACCATAGCGGAGTTCCTCAGGAAGGAGAAGGGGCTGGTGTTCATATATGGTCTGGAAACACTGCTGATGGAGAGCGGTCTGCCGAAGGTCAATGATTTTCTAAAAACTATAATAGACATAGCCTCAGTCAGTGAGGGCTCCATTATGGCATCTATCGATCCCGGATCGCTCAAGGAGAGGGAAATGGCAGTGCTCGAGAGCAGGTTCGACATCGTGAGAAGGATAGACACATCTTAATGCAACAGGTTTGAATGAATGGGAGGAGAGATTCATCCACTGTAAACTACCAGGCCATAGACCTGCCTTGGCGCCAATTCCTTAGGGAATTTGTCTATCAGGGCCTTTCGGGCAAGATAACATAGATGGCATTCGCTGACGTATTCATCTTCGTGTGGAATCTTATATTTCTTTGCCAGTTCTTTTGGACCGCCTTCCAGAATGGGCCCGCATATCGGATGTGCATCCGGGTCATAGCCCCTGATTATTTCTGACAATGGCTCATCCCACATGTTGCCCACACTTATGCCCTGGCACAAATGCACATTTCCAAAGGGGTCCAGATGCACCCTTTTCGGGTTTCTGAGGTCCTCATGAGGGCATTCCGTGAACTCCTCGATCCTCCTTTTCGGAAGGCCCTCTGCAAGTTTCTCCACGGCCCTTCCCTTCATTATGGCCCCACCGCCCACAACAGGTTTTCCACCGGTCTGGTCAACCTCGATGACAGGCTCCTGGATGCTGATGGTGCCGGCAGGCATGCCGAGTTTCTTTGCGGCCTCAAGGGCATTCTTGGCGTTATTGAGTTCGTCATCATAATGGAATTCGTCATCACTGATGCTGATATCCGACATCCCCAGCTCGGCCAGGGGCCTGAGCCATATCTCGGCATCCTCCACCGAGGTCGCCCAGTAGCCGTTGGTCACGATTCCGGTATTGAATCCCATTTCACCGGCAAGCCTGATTCCCTCGACCATCACCGGGTAATACAGGAAGGCCTCACCACCCTCGAAGAATATCATTTCAATGGTCCCGATCTTCTTTGCTTCTTCCAGGACCTCACGTATCCGGCCGATGGTGAATGTTCCCTCTGCTTGCGGACCGCTGTAAACGAAGCAATGGTCGCACTCGAACAGGCACGTGTACGTGAATAGAAAGTGCAAACCGGTTATCTTGATATCGGATTCCGGGGCCATGTAAACCTTGACGACATCCGGATTCTTAAAATTAACCCTACAAAACATAGTACTACAAAGAGATTAGGGGGTGCTTTGCCTCTGCTGGTGGGGGTGCCCTACCATGGTGATAGCCTGGGGGGAAAGAAGGAGAGTGGAAGGGACTAGGTAACATAAATGGAAATGAATTTAAGTAACATTACCTATTCACTTAGGCAAGCGTAGTCATGCCCCCAAAAAATCAGGCTACTGTAAACTACCAGGCCCTAAAGGACCTGGCGTTACGCCAATTATATGATGCCAGTCCCTTCAGACCTGTATGTTTACATTTAGGCTGCCATTGGAGCAAATACTAACGTATTAGCTCTTCTAATCGCGTCTAGATGCAGATGGATTACGCAATTAGAAGCCCGAACACGCAGAGGTTATATCTCTGCGGCCAATCAATGAGCAATGATGGGCTCACGGCGGTATTCATGTTAGTGGCTGGCCAATTCATCCCAGGCCTGAATACCTGGGGGTTCTTGGCCTATTTGCACTAAATAGAGGTGGTTGAGATGAAGAAAACAACGAGTCTGATGTTGGCTGGAATGATGATCTTAAGCAGCCTAATTTCGATGGTCGGCGTGGGAAGTGCCGGAACAGAAGGAATTGGAGCCGCGGGCGCAGGCCCTGATATCGTGATCTCAAATTCATATACCGTCTCTGGTTTGGAAACATTGAACAATGTTACGGTTACAGGAACTGGAAAGCTCATAGTACCTCCGGGAGCGACCTTCAATGTGACCAATATCTTTCTACAGAGCGGTTCGATCGTTGAGATATCGGGGGGCATAGTCAATCTTTCGAGCCTTGATCCTGCGGCAGATGTGATGGTCAATGGGATCTGCAGTTACTTCAACATGACCGATGGCGGCATCATATACATGAAGGGAAGCGGGGGTTCATCTTCTCTTTTCTCCAGCCAAGGCGGCAATACGAATATTGACATAATAGCCACAGAAGGAATGAAAATCACTGATTCTTTCTTTACCCTCGCAGGTGGAAATGGTTACGGCCCAGCATCCCCTTGGACATCTGGAAATCTTAATGGCTACGTGTCTGCCGGCGGCAGTTCCAACATCACACTAGATCTGACAAAACCCGGAGGAGTAATGTACGTGAACAACACCTCATTCGATCTTCTAGGAGGCAATGGTGGAGATGCAGCCGATGGAGGATTACCCGGCGGGAGCAGTGGTGGTTTTTCAGCAGGTGGTGATATCTCAGGACATGTTGGTGCTGGTGGAAGCGCATTTTTTGAATTATTATCGAATAACGATGTATCACTGGCTCAAAACGAGATTACGCTTAACGGTGGAAAAGGTGGCGAAGCAGGCAGTGCAGCAGATATGATCTATGGACCAACTTCAGGAGCTGGTGGCGCAGGATACTCTGGCGGAGCTGGCTCTCCCGGATTGAGCAACACTCCCGGGCAGATGGGCGGAGACATATCAGATTATGTTGGTGCTGGTGGAAGCATTATGGTAAGCATAATTGCAGAGAAGCTAGTAGCTAATACAACAATTTTGACGGCCAATGGTGGAAATGGCGGAAACGCAGGTGATGGTGGAAACGGTGCTGGATGGGGATCTGCTGGTGGAGGCGGCTACTCTGGTGGAGGTGGAGGAAGTTATTGGCATACAGAGGGCGGCAACGGAGGTGCAATAACTGGCAATGTAGGAAGCGGCGGATCTATTGATATTGATTTTAACATAACGTCTATAGCAGAAATTAATCACAGCAATATTATCGCCATTGCAGGCAATGGAGGACAGGCAGGCAGTGGAGGTAGCAGTACAGGCATCCATGGCTCTGGTGGAGGTGGAGGTGGCTACTCGGGCGGTGGCGGCGGCGGAAACGGCGGTGCCGCAGGTGGAGAGGCCGGGCACGATGGAGGAGACGGTGGCCCGGTATCTGGCAATGTTGGTTGCGGTGCTGACACAAACGTCCTTTTGGATTCAGATGTTTTGATCGTAATTAACACATCTTTTGACCTCCATGGAGGAGAAGCAGGAGATGGAGGAATAGCTGGTAGTAACTCGGCCGGCGTTAGCTGTGGCGGAGGCGGCGGTGGCTCGTATTCTGCCGGCGGCGGTGGTGGACGCGGATATTCTGGACTGACAAATGGTGTAGGAGGAAGCGGTGGAGTAGTATCTGCATCTGTCGGAGATGGTGGCGATGCCACATTACTGATGCAAAGCCCCAAACCATCCATTTCGGCAACTACCCAGGTAAACCTCACAAACGGCATTAATGGAAATGGAGCAGCATCTTCAGCACCACCAACGGTCGGGGGCGAGGGACTTGGCAGAGTGACCAGTTCCGGAGCCATGACAGAAACAATTCCAATGAGCATTCCCCTTCTTCTATCACCTGAGAACAATTCAATATTAGCAGTGAACCCGACTTGTGAATGGCTGGATCTGCACAATTCCACAACGAACGGGTCTTTAAGTGAATATTATATCGAAATAGACAATGATTTTGATTTTTCTTCGCCTGAAAGAACAAATATTATGACATCAGCGAATTATATTTCTGTACCACCTCTGGCAGATGGAATATATTATTGGAGAGTAACAGCCAACTATTCAATACCCATAGGAAGCAATGCTGGATGGTCAGATGTTTGGGTATTCACCATTGGTGATGTGCCTCCCAGCCCATCCCTGACCACCCCGGCCACCAACGAACACATTACCGGAGTCTATAACATCACTGCGATAAGTGACCCGGATAGTATCAATGTGAATTTTTCTTACTTCGATGGCGGTTGGCATTTTATCGGGGCGGGTATTTATGATTCAGGCTCTGGCATGTGGTATTATAATTGGGATACAGCAGGTCTGAACCTGGTTGACATCAATGTTACAGCCAATGCAACTGATGATGATCCGGCGTGGGGCAATACGACGAATACGGGAATCGAGATAGACAATACTGCACCGACACCCACTTTGCTTACTCCATCGGATAACGAGCAGATCAGAGGGGTCTATAGAACCACTGCCACAAGCGACCCGGATACTGTTTCTGTGGGGTTCAATTATTCGGATGGCTTATGGCACAATATTGGATTCGGGAGTTACGACGCAGGTAACGGGTCATGGTTTTATGACTGGGACACCAGCGGATTGGATTTATCTGGGGTGATAGTTTCAGTGGACGCGATGGACGAGGTAAATCTTTTGGGAACGGACAGTAATACTAATATTATAATCGATAACACAGATCCTGTAATA
>JAGLSY010000106.1 GCA_023135545.1 Thermoplasmata archaeon
TCACAGGTCTTGCACTGGCCCTGCTGATAATACATGCAGGCATCCTTGTCTATGACAGGGATCTTCGGAACCGCCTGCGGGAATGGGATATAAATTGCATGCCTGGTCCCCATGCCTTGTTCGAACTCGGACAGTATGGGAATGGGCTTGTTGCCGCTGACCCTCTCGACCTTGGCGTGGGTGTACCTGGAGGTCGGGCATATGTGGGCGCATGCGCCGCAGGTTATGCACACATCCGATTTTTCCATATATGGTGTTCCAAGTTCCTTGTCCATGCCGCGGCCCTGGAAATCAATGGCCTGGACACCCATTTTCTCACACAGCCTGACACACAGGCCGCAGAGTATGCAGTTGTCGTCGTTGGGCTTGAATCTGGGCTCGACTATGCCGTATTCCTCGGCCAGTTTCAGAAGAACTTCCTCTTCCGGGCAGCGGGACAGCAGCAGTTCGATGGTCATCTTCCTGCTCTTCCTGACCTTCTCGGAATCGGTCGATACCTTCAGACCGTCAGATGCCCGGAGGGTACAGGAGGTTGCCAATTCGGACCTTTCACCCCTTGTAACCTCGACGACACACAGCCTGCATGCTCCATAGGCTTCCACCACATTGCTGTAGCACAGGGTGGGTATATTCACGCTGTTGGCCCTGGCCACATCGAGGATGCTCTCATGATCGCCAATTTCATATGAGATTCCGTCGATCTCTATATTTCCCATCAATTGTCACCCCCTGTCTTGACCTGGACCGAATCGAACTTACACACCTGGTAACAAGTGCCGCATCTCGTGCACACATCCTGATTGACCACATGGGCCTCCTTCTTCTCGCCGGTTATCGCATCGACCGGGCATTTCCTGGCGCAAGCCGTACAACCAGTACATTTCTCGGCATCTATCTCGAACCATATCAGGTCCTTGCAGACCTTTGCTGGGCATGCATGGTCTCTGATATGTGCCTCGTATTCATGCCTGAAATACATGAGTGTGGTGAGCACCGGGTTCGGTGCGGTCTTTCCAAGTCCGCACAAGGACGAGTCCTTGACATACTGGGACAGTTCCTCCAGCAAGTCCAGGGATTCAATTGTCCCCTTGCCGCAGGTTATGTCCTCCAGTATCTCCAGCATCCTGGCGTTGCCCTCCCTGCATGAAGTGCATTTTCCGCAGGACTCGTCGAGTGTGAAGCCGATGAAGTATTTTGCCACATCCACCATGCAGGTATCCTCGTCCATCACGATGAGACCACCGGAGCCCATGATGGAACCAAGGGCGGTCAGGTCCTTATAATCGATCGGAGTATCCAGATGCTCTTCCGGTATACACCCTCCAGAAGGTCCTCCGGTTTGAACAGCCTTGAACTTCTTACCGTCCGGAATGCCCCCTCCAATATCATAAATAACCGTTCTGAGGGTGGTTCCGATGGGCACTTCTACAAGGCCGACATTGGTTATCTTTCCTACAAGGGAGAAGATTTTGCTACCCTTGCTGTCATTTGTTCCTATATCGGCATACCAATCCGCGCCCTTCTTGATTATGTGGGGTATATTGGACCAGGTCTCCACATTGTTGATGTTGGTGGGACATCCCCACAGGCCGCTCTCGGCCGGGAAGGGCGGTCTCTGCTGAGGTTCTCCCGGTCTTCCCTCAATGGAGGCTATCAGGGCAGTTTCCTCCCCGCAAACAAAAGCCCCTGCTCCTTTGTATATCTTCAAATCGAAATCGAATCCGGAGCCCAGGATGTTTTCCCCGAGAAATCCGCTTTCCCTTGCTTGTTTTATCGCTATATCGAGATTGTCGACGGCCAGCGGATATTCAGAACGTACATAGGCAATTCCCTGGCTGGCTCCAATGGCATAGGCACCGATTATCATTCCCTCGATGACGCTGTGAGGATTACCTTCCAGAACGCTCCTGTCCATGTATGCGCCTGGGTCCCCTTCGTCAGCATTGCAGATGAGGTATTTCTGCTCACCCTCTGCCTTCCTGGCAAAGCCCCATTTAACTCCGGTCGGGAAGCCGGCTCCGCCTCTTCCTTTGAGTCCGGATTTGGTGACCTCCTCAATGATCTCTTCACTGGACATGTCGAAGGCCTTCACAAGCGAAGAATAGCCTTCCAGGGTGATGTAATCATCAATGCTTCTCGGGTCTATTTCTCCGTTGTCTGCAAATATGACCCTATCCTGCTTTTTGTAAAATGGGACGTCATATTCATGAATCACCTTCTCACCGGTGCCGGGGTCAATATACAACAGCTCGTCAATGACCTTCTTTCCCAGAACGGTCTCGGTTACCATCCTGGGCACATCCTTCGGCTTGGCCATAGGGTAAAACACTTTCTCGGGGTGTATCACGACAAGCGGTCCTTTTTCACAAAAGCCATGGCACCCTGTAATTCTAATTGATACCTTGTCCTCGAGGCCCTGGCTGGCCAGTTCCTCCTTGAAGGCATCTATCAGGTCATGGCACTTGCTTGCAACACAGCCAGTACCTCCGCATAATATGATAACCGGTTTATTCGGGTCCAATGAATCGACCAATTTCTTCGTGTGCGATTCCAGTTCGGCCGGGGTGTTGAACTTCATTCTTCCTCACCCCCTTCTGCCTTCGAAGCTCCAAGTTCATTCATGACCTTATCAACACCATCAATGGTGACATGGCCATGGACTTCTTCGTTGACGACAATGATCGGTCCCAAAGCACAGGCACCCAGGCAGTTCACGGTTTCGATAGAGAAGGTGTCCCCGCCGTAAATGTCCGCGACCGTCCTGACCTTGTCCAGTACACGTGAGCCTCCCCTGACATGACAGGCCGTTCCCAGACATACCTTGACATGGTAATCTCCGCGCTTCTCAAGGCTGAATGACTTGTAGAAGGTCGCAATGCGGTATATGTTGCTGAAGGGTATTTCAAGCCTGAAGGCCAGATATTCAAGAACGTCCCTGGGTAGGTAGGAGTATTTCCCGCTGACATCCAGCAATATCTGGATAAGGGGGTTGGGAAGGTCGGCGTGCTCCGAAATAAAGCCGTCGATCAATTCCCTGTCCCGCACCTCGGGCGCAGGCGGCTTCTCAGGTATCTGTATCTTGAGCATTATCGGACAGTTCTCGGTGCACAGGCCGCAGCCAGTACACTTGTCGATGTCCACGGACCTGGGCTTCTTCAGGATTTTTGCGTGGAAGTTGCCGTCCTCGCCTTCGACCGAGACAAGCTCTGAATATGTCAGGAGTTCTATGTTCTGGTGTCTTCCGGCATCGACCATCTTGGGCGCTTCGATACACATCGAGCAGTCGTTGGTCGGGAAGGTCTTGTCCAGCTGGGACATGAGGCCTCCTATGCTAGGCTTGCTGTCCACCAGGTAAACCTTGAATCCCGAATCCGCCAGATCCAGGGCGGACTGGATACCTGATATGCCAGCGCCGACGACCATCACTGCTCCAACTTTTTCAGACATTCATGTCACTCCATCGTTTATTAATCCTCGAACTCGTCTTCCTTGAATTGGACAAGGGGCAAGGGCACCTCTTTTTCCATTCCGGCTATGTAATCGAATATCGACTGCACGTCACTGGCCAGTGCTTTCCAGACCGGCAGCAATGGAATATCCCTCGGACATGCCTCCTCACAGGCGCCGCATTCCACGCAGCCCGGAGCCACATGGATATTTCTGGTCAAGTGATAGAATAGAATATCCGGTGGAATTCTGAGAAGGCCCTTTATGGAAGCCTGGTTGACCATATCATCCGTCTTCAGGTCACCCAGAGGTGTCTGGAAGTAGCAGACTTTACAATAACATATCGGGCACACATCCCTGCAGTTGTCGCAGCGAATGCAGTGCTTGAATAGCTCGATGGTGCCATCGGTCGTGGATAACGTCTCGCTTATTCCGCTGACCATCTTTTCCTTGGCGGCCAGGTGTTCGTCGAGGATCTTCTTTATCTCGGCATCCCTATTGGCAGAGGGTTCCCCTGGTGTAAGGCTCAAACCCTCCAGCAGTTCCTCCCTGTCGGTGGAAAGGACCAAACCTCCATCCACACCAATGCCGTATATCGCAATATCGACCTCCGGTGGCGTGAAGTGCTCGCACACTGTGCAGGCGGTCCTGAGCTCGGATTTCTTTTCCGCAATATTCTCGGGGGAGGTGGAGTCCATCTGAACGTCCTTGGGGTCGAAGGTCCCCAGGCAGTCCCCGCTTATCACGATGAGGTTGTCCATGTCAATCTGGTTAAGCTTCTTCAGCTCGTTTATGGCCCTTGCCTCGCAGGGGTTGACCACGACCGCGAGCTTCCTACAGCCATTGTTTTGAAGCAGCACAGCCCGATTGAACGAGAATAAGGGAGCGGATGGGGTGATTCCCTCCAGCAAATCCGGGTCGGTGATCAATACCGGGAATATGCCATGTTCTCCCTTTTTTTGCACCATTATTCCTTCTACGATGTTCTTCTTCAGCAGGTTCTCGAAAACACTCTGGAGTTCCTTTTCCTGAATTTTATAAGTAGCCATCATGACACCTCCTAGATCTCCCATTTCTTCTTGTGGGGGTTTGGTCCCAGTTTCTTGATCTCCTCGGTCACGTGTGTGATAACCTCGGCAAATCTCTTTCCCTCACTGGCACTCACCCACTCGAGGAATACCCTGTCCTTCAGTCCGTACCTTTCCAATATTTGGTCCAGGGCCACCATTCTCCTGCGAGCACGATAGTTACCTTCTATGTAATGGCAGTCACCGGGATGGCATCCTGCCACCAGCACTCCATCTATACCGTCGGTCAGGGCCTTGACTATGTACATGGGGTCCACCCTGCTGGAGCACATCACTCTGATGATCCGCACGTTTGGCGGGTATTGAAATCTGCTCACTCCAGCCAGGTCTGCACCTGCATAGCTGCACCAATTACACAAGAAGCCGAGTATTCTCGGTTCGAAGTCACTTTTCTCATCCATCTTGATCACCTAGTTCTATCTAATTAATCCAAATTTTATCCCATTGCGTACATCATGGCCAGTATCTGGTTATCCCTGTAACCCCTCTGTCTGGCACTCCCCGACGGGCAGGCGGCGGCACATGCACCGCATCCCTTGCACAGGGTGGCGTTCACAACTGCTATTCCGGTCTCTTCATCCAGGGTGATGGCACTGTAGGGGCACACCTCGACACACATTCCGCAGCCCGAGCATGTCAGTGCGTTGATGCTGGACGTGATTCCCTCGCCTTTCACTATGCCCTGCATGATGGGGATTGCCGCTCTCGAAGCGGCTCCTTCCGCTTGAGCTATCGCATCGGCCAGGTTCTTGGGGAAGTGGGCGCTTCCGCAGAAATAGACACCGTCCGAAGCCAGGTCAAGCGGCCTTATCTTGGCATGGGCCTCTATGAAGAAGTGACCTGGCCCGACAGGGATCTTGAACATCTCCTGAAGACGGACCGAGGACTCGCTGCCCTCCGTCTGGGCTGTAAGCACCAGTAAATCGGCAGGCAGTTCCAGCTCCTCGTTGTAAACCTGGTCCCTGACCTTGACCGTTATGGCCCCGTCCTCGCCGATTGCCACATCCGGCTTTTCCACTTCCGAGTATCTTATTATCTTGACCTTCAGATTCTCTATGACGTTGGCAAAGTATTCTTCCTCGTCCTTTCCGAAGACCCTGATATCCCTGTAAAGAATGTAAATGTCCGAATCAGGAAATCTCTCCTTGAGCAGCTTGGCGTTCTTGATGGAAACCCCGCAACCGATACGGCAGCACCACGGCCTTTCCTCGTCCATGGCCCCGGCACAGTTTATCATAACAACTGTTTCCGGCTTCTCCAGGTCATCTGCCTTGAAGTGGCCTTCCAATTCCGTCTGGGTCATGATCTTCGGGCTGGAACCGTAGCCGTACTTGCCCTCCATGTCGATCTCGCCGAAGCCCGAAGCGATGATGGCACTACCGAATTCCAATTCCTCGTCGCCATCCGGCCCCTTCATGTATACCTTGAAGTTGCCCACGAATCCCTCCAGTTCCTCCAGTGTGGTGTTCAGATGCACCGTGACATATTCAGAAGCCTCTATCCGGGCGCTCAGGTCTGTAACCAGCTCTGAGGGTTCCTGGTCTGTCGGGAAGAGGCTGTGCAGCTTGTTGAGGTTGCCGCCCAGTTTATCTGACATTTCCACAACATGCGTGTCTATCTCCATGTCCGAAAGGGCCAGTGCGGCCTTCATGCCTGCAACTCCGCCGCCTATGACCAGAACGACGGGGGTGACATCCACCTCCTCCTGGCTCAATGGCTGCAGCAACTTTGATTTTGCAATGGCCATGTTCACCAGGTCCATTGCCTTCCTGGTGGCCTTCGGCCTATCGTGGGAATGTACCCATGAGCAGTGCTGCCTGATGTTGGCGAACTCGAAAAGGTATTTGTTGAGGCCGGATTCGACTAACGTATCTTGGAAAAGACCTCCGTGGGTTATGGGCGAGCAGGCCGCCACTATAACCCGGTTCAGGTCATGCTCCTCGATTTTCTCCCTGATTTCCTTCTGGGAGTCCTCGGAGCAGACGAACATGGAGTTGATCGAATAGACGACGTTCCCGTCTTCTCCGGCCTTCTCGGCCACCTCCTCGCAGTCCAGAAATCCGTTGATGTTCTTTCCGCAGTGGCAGATGAAAACGCCTATCCTTGGCTCCTGGCCGCTGACATCCTTCTCCTCCGGCGGGGGTATTGGCGTGACCTTTTCCCTTTCGATAATTGCCTCGATGGCCCTCGCGGCCGCGCCGCTGGCCATGGCCACGCTGTCCGGGATGTCCTTTGGGCCCTGGTTACAGCCGGCCAGATAAACGCCATCTCGGGTCGTCTGGATCGGGTCCGAAACGATGGAGCCAGATTGGAAGAAACCGTTATTGTCAACCTCTATGCCCAGCACCTCTCCCAGCCGGGGATTTTCCTTGGACGGAATGATGGCGGTTGAAAGAACCAGCATGTCCTGGTTCATTTCCAGGATCTCCCTGGTGTGGGTATCCATGTAGCGCACGGCTATGCTCCCGTCCTCATTTTGATAGACCGAAGAAGGTCTAGCTCTTATGTAATTGACACCCATTTCCATGGCCTTGTCATAGTACTGCTGGAAATCCTTGCCATAGGCCCTCATGTCCATGAAGAATATCGTGACATCGATATCCGGGTCCATCTCCTTTGTTATCGCGGCTTCCTTGGTGGCGTACATGCAGCAAACCCTTGAGCAGAAGGGGAATCCCAGCTGCTTGCTTCTGGAGCCAACGCACTGTATCCACCCGATCGATTCCGGCTTCCCGCCGTCCGAGGGTCGTAGAATTTTACCTTCGGTAGGCCCGAAGGAAGATAGAAGCCTCTCGAACTGCATTGCAGTAATTACATTCGGATACTTGCCGTAACCGTATTCCTTTCTCATCTCCAGGGGCTCGAAGAGGTCATAGCCAGTCGCCACAATGACGCTGCCGACCTTTATCTCGATGTCCTCTGATTTCTGGAGGAAGGATATTGCCTCGGCATCGCAGACCCTCTCGCAGGAGCCGCAGCCGACACAGTTCTCGTAGTTGATGGAATAAACTATAGGAACGGCCTGGGGAAACTCGATATAAATGCCCTTTCTCTTGGACAGCTTGTCGTCAAATGGATTTATGACCTCCACCGGGCACACGACCGCACAGTCGCCACAGCCAGTGCATTTATCGGGGTCCACATAGGCCGTCTTTCTGAAGACATGAGCGGTGAAATCCCCCTTCTCTCCCTTCAGTGACATTATCTCGGCATAGGTCATCAGGCTGATGTTCTGGTGCCTTGCCACCTCCACCATCTTGGGCGCTGCCGTACAGATCGAGCAGTCGTTGGTCGGGAAGGTCTTGTCCAGCTTGACCATGTTCCCGCCTATGGTGGATGATTTTTCAAGCATTATAACTCTGTACCCCTTGTCGGCTATGTCCAGTGCGGCCTGCATCCCGGATATTCCGGCTCCCACGACCAGCACATCACCTTCCATTTTTCTCTTGCTGGTGCGGATTGCGTTCTCCGCATTGATTTCTATCTCCGACTCGATATACGACGTCTGGTCTTCCAGGAGGGCTATCTCCGGAGCCAGCATCAAATAATCGTCTTCAAGAGGGACATCCTCGTAATAGTGCTCGAAATACTCATTCTGGTCTTGCATTCTTACCCGCCTCAAGGCCTCTGTCAAAGGCATTTACATTCAGTTCCGTGAACTTCTTTGGCACACTGTCTATGACGGCTTTCTTCATGGCCTCTTCCGATACACCGAAATCATAGATGCCGGTCAATGCGCCGACCATTGCGATGTTCGTTACGATCTTGTTGCCCAGATCCTCGGCAATCTTCTGTGCTCTTACCTTGTATATGGGCCTGCCAACATCATGCTGGGAGACCAGATCCGGGTCCACGATCAGGATAGTATCATCACGACAATCCTTGAGGTAAGTATTGAAGGCCTCCTGGGCCATTGCCACGAACAGATCAATGCTGGTCGGTCTTGGATATCCGATGGTCTCATCCGAGATGATCACGGCCGTTCTGGCGGCTCCTCCCCTGGCCTCCGGGCCATAGGACTGGCTCTGGACAGCGTTGTAATCCGAAAAGACGCATGCGGCCTTGCCGATTATGAACCCTGCAAGGATCACACCCTGGCCGCCGAATCCTGCGACCTGAATCTCTTTCTTCATTT
>JAGLSY010000107.1 GCA_023135545.1 Thermoplasmata archaeon
CCCCATCTCTTGTCATCATTGGCCATCAGATTCTTGACCTGCTCCTCGTAGGCCTCGAAGAAACCGACCTTCTCGGTCTTCTGGAACACACCTACCTTTATCATGTTCTGGATTGCAGCCTTCTCTTCATCGGTCCCGTAGTTCATCGTCTTTTCAAAGTCCTCTACAAGGATCGTATTATCTTCATACCATTGCCAGAGCTTCTCGATGTTGCCCAGTCTGTTCCTCCGGCCATAGGCTGTGGGACACGGTGACATCAGCTCGATAAGGGAGAATCCCCTTGTTTCCAGCCCCTCCTTGATGGATTTTATGGGCTGGTATGGGTGGTGGATGGGCCACCTGGCCACATAAGCGGCTCCGAGAGCGGCGGCCAACTCGCTGATGTTGAAAGCCCCCTCAAGATTGCCGTGGGGCGAGGTGGTTGCGATGGTTCCCTTCGGCGAAGTCGGGGCCACCTGGCCTCCGGTCATTCCGTATATGAAATTGTTCAGCAGGATGACGGTCATGTCGATGTTACGCCTGGCCGCGTGGATGAAATGGTTTCCTCCGATGCCGGTCGCATCCCCGTCGCCTGTGAAGATAACCACATCAAGTTCCGGGTTTGCCGCCTTGACTCCGGTCGCAAAGGCAATGGCCCTCCCGTGGGTTGTATGGAGTCCGTCGGCATTGATATATCCGGGTATCCTGGAAGAACATCCGATCCCGGAGGCAAAGACCATCTTGTCCAGGTCCTTGTCGAGTTCCTCCAGCGCCCTGAACATGTAATCCAAAGAGGCACCGTGGCCGCATCCATTGCAAAAAATCGTGGGTAACATTCCCTTTCTCAGGTATTTTTCTCTCATCTCGCCCAGTTCAATCTCGTCGCTCAATTCAAACCCCTCCATTCCATTTCGGGCTTTTGAATGAAATCGCTTCGCTCTCTCATTCAACCACCTCCAGATATGGTAATAGTTCACTTGGCAGGTGCATCACACCGCCAACTTTAGGTGCAACTTCAACTTCGCAGTCCTTGGCCGCGTATTCCCTGATCGGGTGAACTATCTGGCCCAGACTCATCTCCGGAACAATTATCTTGTTCACCTTCTTTGAAAGCTCGTAAATGACCTTCTCGGGGAAGGGCCAGACTATCTTCATTCTAAGCATGCCTGCCTTAATCCCCTTTGCTCTGGCCATCCTCACGGCGCTCTCGGCCGGCCTGGCAGATGCACCATAGGTGACGAAGACGATCTCGGCATCATCCATTTCAATTTCTTCATAATCTGTCAGGTAATCAATGTCATCGGTTATCTTGGTTATGATGCGGTTTATGAGCCTTTCATGGTCCGGCTGCTTGTCGGTGGCTGGAAATCCCATGTCATTGTGCGTCAGGCCAGTCACATAGGTTCTGTAACCGGTTCCGAAGGCCGGAAAGTCCGGCACCTTGCTGTCCCGCGTCTGTGACTCGCTGAATGGAATGAATTTATCCTTATCGATGGTGGCCGGAACCCTCTCTATAAGCTCCATCTCATCCTCATCTGGAATGACAACCTTCTCTCTCAGATGGCCCACTTCACCATCGGTCATTAGGCATACCGGATGCCTGTATTTCTCGGCCAGATTGAAGCACTCTATTGTCATATCCAGGGACTCCTGGACCGTGCTGGGAACC
>JAGLSY010000108.1 GCA_023135545.1 Thermoplasmata archaeon
GGTATAAACGCCTTCAGGGCCGCATCGACCTTCATCGACAGGGTCACCAGGGAGCTTTACGAGACTTACCCGAGCGAGGACCACATGTTCGGACCTCCGATATCGACCTTCGAGGCAACCAAGAAGGAACCGAATGTCCCCAACATCAACACCATACCTGGCGAGGATGTGTTCTACATGGATTGCAGGGTACTGCCATCCGAGGACCTGAATGAAATACTGGGCACCATGAAGAGTGTGGCCTCCACGGTGGAGATAGAGACCGGGGCGACAATAGAGCTGGCCGAGGTCAACATATCGGTCTCGCCGCCTGCGACACCTCTTGACTCGGCTGTTGTCGTGAATCTGCAGAAGGCCGTCAAGACCGTTATAGGCATAGAGGCGAAGCCTGTCGGAATAGGGGGCGGAACGTGTGCGGCGATATTCAGGAAAAACGGTTACCCAGCTGCCGTATGGTCGACCAACGAGGAGATGGCACATGAGCCCAATGAAGCCATCAAGATAGAGAACCTGGTAAATGATGCGAAGATATTTGCCTTGTTATGTATGAGCTGAAACAATTGGCTATGATGTGATTTACTGCGATAGGCCGAGAACACTTTGGCTTTCAAGCCATAGATGAATCGGCCTGCAGTAACAAGAACACCGCCGTAAGCCGTCAATGTGTTAGCTTCACAACGCAGAGTTCTTTCCTCTGCGAGTTCTGGCTTATGACTTTTCTATGTAAACATACAGACCTGAAGGAACTAGCCTCATATTCATTTAACTGGCAACGCCAGGTCCTTTAGGGCCTGGTAGTTTACAGGCTTATGTCTTATTTGGGTGTTAACCAATAAACTTATTAGCTAAAAGGTTAATACCCTGAATGATGATTGGGAAAATATTGAAAAAAACCTCGAAAAAAATAATAGAAATCCTTGCTTCTGAAGGAGAAAAAAGCCTAACTGAAATAACCGAAGAATTAGATATGAGCAAGCCAGGAGCTAGTAAACGCCTAAAGGAACTCAAATCAATAGATATTGTTAATGAGAGACAGGAAAAAACTGAAACCGGCATTGAAACCTTCTATTCACTGAATCATTTCATGCTTACATTTATAGTCAATCCGGGAGGAAGAAGCATAATTGGCTTCAAGAGCAAAGAATCCTTCTCTCCTCAGCTGCTTTTGCTTGAGCAAATTGAAGAGGGGGAATTTAAGAGAGACCTGAAATTATTTTTAGAGAGTGTGATAGAACTTGATGAAGATAACAGACCAGAATATATCATTCTCTTCGGCTCTGTGGCTCGAGGTGAGGGAATCTGGAAGAGTGACATCGACCTGTGTATTTTGCAACCAATATGGGACGAACCAGACAAAAAGAAAATGGAGGAATTGATCTCAGGGGTGATTATGAAAACAAAGCATATAATAAAGCCCCATTTCCTTAACCTTCTGGAATTCGAACAAACGGATTCGCTGCTGAATAAGGAGATAAAGGATTCGGGTTTGGTGATCTATGGCGACATATATGGAAGGAATGAATTATGGCGAGAAATGAAACGGTACAAGAATATTACACTATGAGTGAAAAGTACCTGAGTGCGGCTTTGGCCAATCTAGAACAGGAGCTCTATGAACCTGCAATGTCCAATGGAATTCATGCTCTTGAATTGGGGCTCAAAGCGGCTTTGTACACTATCATGGGAGACATAAAGACCCATAATGTCGGAGGACCTTTCGGAAAACATTTTCGAGATAAAATAGGAGATGACATTTGCAGAAAAGTGAATCAAATTTTGATTCACTATAACTTGCCCCGTTACCCGGGCCAAGAAATGGTTGAGCCAGATGATGTAGAAAGGGAATTGAAATTTATAAAGGAGTTAATCGAAAACATCATTCTGGACTTGATTGATAAGTAAGATACATAACCTGGTCAACGATTCTAAGATTTTTGCCCTTCCCTGTATGTGCTAGAGTCTCAATAGCCTGCCAACGGGGGTCACAGTGTTTGATAGCATGGGTTACAACAATACTCAGTGTGGCGGGGGCCGGAAGGCGGGCAAAGCAATCCGATTGCGAAACATATCTCAGCAGGACTTAGCAGATACCAGCAACATGCCCCGTCTGATTGCTTCGATAGCACCAAAGAGAGCGGGGTCCTTATCCACACCCGGAAAAACAGGCACCTAGAACTTCGGCTTCCCAACACCCCTGTATGCGAAGCCAGCCTCTCTTACCATGGCCTCATCGTAGAAGTTTCGTCCATCCACCAGAATCGGCGTGCTCACCTTTTCCGCAAGCTGGCTGAAATCTAGGCCAGCATACTCTTTGTGCTTGGTCACAAGAACAATAACATCCGAGCTGATTATAGCCTCGTCCAGATTGTCTGTGTAGGGCCTTTCAAATTCCCTGACCAGTGGGTCGTGAAGCACCGGCTCGGCACCCCTCTTTTTCAACTCGTCGTAAAGAGTAAGTGATGGAGAGTTGCGGGTGTCATCCGAGTTTTCCAGAAAGGCCACGCCGAGGATGCATATTTTCGAGCCTGCCAGTTCTTTTCCTTTTGCTTTGAGCTCCTCCTCGATCAAATCCGCGGTGTGGATGGGCATCCAGTCATTAAGATGTCTGCTTCCCATTATTACCTTGGGCTCGAACTTGAATTTGCCATATGTGTCGAGGCCGTATTTCAACAGCCAAGGGTCCTTGGGAAGGCAGTGGCCGCCCACGCCGGCTCCAGGAAAATGCATGTTGCGGACCGGGTTGGTCGAGGGGTTGCTGGGGTCATTGGGAAGGGTATTGACCAGCTTGCGTACCTCGTAGCAGTCGGCACCCAGGGACTCACATACCAGGGCAACTTCGTTTGCAAAGGCGATATTGACATCACGGTAGGTGTTCTCCACCACCTTGGAAATCTCGGCCGTGAGGGCATCAGTGGGGTAAATCTCTGCCTTGACTATGTTACGGTAAAGTTCGATGGCCAGCTCTGTACTTTTTTGGTCTATGCCGCCGGCAATTCTCGGCAGGTTGACGATGTTATGGATGAGACGGCCGACCATCACCCTCTCGTAAGAAAATGCCAGGTAGAAATCCTCGCTGGCCTTCATTCCGGATGCTTCTTCCAGAATGGGCTTGACGATGTGCTCTGTTGTTCCGGGCGCAACTGTGGATTCTATAACGACCAACACGCCTTTTCTCATGTGCTGGCCAATGCTTTTTGCCACCTCCCTCAGAGACTCGTACCTGGGAATGCGGTCGGCATCGGTTGGTGTCTGGACATCCAGAAGTATAGCATCCGCATCCCTGCATGTAGAAATGTCGTCAGTAACTGAAAAAGTCTTTTTCTCGTTGACAACCCTGTTGACTAGTTCATCCAGGCCGGGCTCGTCTCCCCCGATGGGGTTCTTGCCCTCATTGAGCATGTCGATTTTCCAGCCCGAGCGCTTCGACCTGCGCTGCACCCCAACCACCTGAAACCCCTCGGCATCGGCGAAGAGGGCTGCTGCTGGTATTCCTACATATCCCATTCCTACAACTACGACCTTTGGCATGATATCACGTCATCATCGGCAAGCATACCCTGTATATTTTAATTTTTGTTTT
>JAGLSY010000109.1 GCA_023135545.1 Thermoplasmata archaeon
TCCTTGGGGGTCATGGGGTGCCGGTTGAACTTTCTCTCATTCTCGGTAAGTACTCCAGATGTGCCCACCACCAGGTCCACCAGATTAACGGCATCGGAAAAATCATCCACTATCTGGGCACTTTCAACAATATGTCTAGCGTGCTTGGCGAACCTGAAGGCATCGTCCCCCAGGTCGCAGGGATTGACCAGTATCAGGTTCCTGATACTGAAATTGGCCATCGAGCGCGCTATCGAACCAATATTGCCGGCGAACTTGGGCTCCAGGAGGATGATCGAGTATTCCGCCATTATTCGAGGGAATGCAATCAGGTTTATAAATACAATCACATCTACAGACTCGATGAGGTATGCTCTCAAGTTCGGGTATGACGGAACCGTCTTCCAGGGATATGCCAGACAGCCCGGTAAGAGGACGGTGGAGGAGGACATTATAGGTGCCATGAAATCTCTGGGCATACTCAAGGATGGGGATGAGTTCAGGCCTGGCAGCCGGACGGACAGGGGTGTGAGTGCGGCCGGTAATGTAATTGTGATAGGCACGGATAAGGATTCGAGAGGAATTATTCCTGGACTAAATTCAGAACTGGATGACATCGTGTTCCACGGCATCGCCCGGGTGGATGAGGTTTTCAATCCCCGACACGCGGTCCAGAGATGGTACAGGTATTACCTGCTGGATGATGGAAAATACAATGAGAATATTCTCTTGCAGAACTCCAATGTCTTTCTTGGAGAGCATGATTTCAGGAATCTGTCAAAGACCGACCACAGGGACGAGGTCACGGTTCTGGCCATAGACTCCATAGACATCGATAAACAGGATGGTTTCCTCATCTTCGATATACGGGCCAGGAGATTCCTGTGGCAGATGATAAGGCGGTTGATACCATTACTTCTGGAAATGCACGATAGCAGACTGGAGACGGCCGAGGTTCTTTCAACCTTGTCTGGGGGAGGGGCACGGGTGAATGTGAACCCGATGGACCCCGGGGGGCTGATCCTCATGGACATCACTTACAAGATAGAGTTCGAGCATGTGCCATATACGACGGATGAGCTGGACGCCTCTATTCGGGGGTCACTGACAAGGGCTCTGGTCCTCAAGGATATCGCCAATATGGTGGAGCCATAATGAATCGCCTTGCATTGGGCGAGTCATTCAGAACCATGCCTGACCACAAAGATTAATAGTTGATTTGTCAATTGGGAGAATGTTACGATGGTCGAGATTGCCCAAGAGATAGGATGCCCCGATTGCGGAGGGCCCCTGAAGATCAAGCCCGGCGAGGCGATAATCACCTGCGAGTATTGCGGCAGTGACGTGAACCTGGCCGTGGGAACAAAGTATTTTCTCAAGCACTCGATAATCCCGGCAAGATATGATAATCAATCCATTCATAATGAGGTGAAGTCCTGGATGAAGAAGGGATTTCTAAAACCCAGCGACCTGGCCAGGAAGTCCAAGATACTGGGTGCCGAGCTGAGGTTTCTTCCTTTCTTCATAGTCAACATAACAGCCAAATCCAAGTACAGAGGCATACTAACAAGAACCGGCCAGAACATCGACAAGGACGGTGATTTTTCCAAGACATATTACTGGAAGATAATGGGAAGGCGGGGTTCTCATTTTCCCACAAGGTCCTATCAGATACCGGCGGCTGGCAAGGCTGATTTTAATCTGTCACTGCTGAGTCCGGATGCGAAATTCCTCAACTCGGA
>JAGLSY010000011.1 GCA_023135545.1 Thermoplasmata archaeon
GGGTTCTTTTTCTTGGCCATATGCGACTCCATACGGCTGTTTGTATAAATGCGTTATCTTATTATGGAAGAAACTTCTACACGTCAATATGGCAGACAGCCCATCATTGAATCCCTTCGAGCTTCGAAAAGAAAATATTGACAAATTCATCGAGGCCAGCACCAACCACATTATCAGAAGGGAAGAGGACATGATTGGCTTTTTTAAGGAAGCCGCGGACACTGGCAAGCTCATCTATGACGTTTATGAAATCGAAGGACCGCATTCCACAGACATGGGCCTTACCATAATGAAGCCTGGGAAAGTAGGCAGGGAATACCACATGACCAAGGGCCATTTTCACGAGTCCGGCAGTGCTGATGAATATTACTTCTGCCTGTCTGGTAAAGGTCTCATTCTCCTGCAATCTGCCGAAGGTGAGCTAAGACACATGCCCCTTGATGAGGGGGGTGGAGTGTATGTTCCGCCTGGCTGGGCCCATAGAACCGTCAATGTGGGAAATGATGACTTTATCCTGCTGGCCATATTCCCGAAGGATGCCGGCCATGATTACGGCACCATCAAGGAGAAGGGATTCGGGGCCATGGTTGTCGAGGTGGATGGGAAATACGCCATCGTCGACAATCCGAATTGAAGATTAGAAAGAAAAATATAGTACCGAGCGGGAGTACGAGTCTGTCAAAATAAAAAATAAGTAGTCCTGGGCGGATTTGAACCGCCGTCGCGGGCTCCAAAGGCCTGCATGATAACCCCTACACCACAGGACTATATTATCATTTTTCAGCTAAGTCCTGTGGCGAGTGACGGGCCATCGGGCACGGAACGGGCACCTCAGGACTATATTGAACACCCTTCAATAAGCAAATACTATATTTCGTTTTTGGCTTGATCTTTGCAACTCCGAGCAGATAAGCACACCGCGAGCAGGTGAGCCGGGGGATGGGGGCGAGCTAGCGCAGCGGTGAGGGGGGGGAGAAAGAAGTGGATGGGGTGGGTTAAGCATGGCTGCTTTTTTTATCTCATTCCAAATATTTTAATACCACATGCCCTATATACATGACGGGATGCACTTGTTTGACAGGAAAGATAAAGTTGAAGGGGACGCGGCTTCCAGGATGCTCATGAAGCAGGGGGTTTACCATGTTCCCCATCACAGATACGACCACCCTTACCACATGGACTCCGGAACCATCAAGAGGAAAAAGATATACGGGTTCTGGCCAGGCATGAAATATGTTATAATTTTGTCATTTCTTCTTTTCTGGCTGCCGCCCTTCGGCCAGATTGTGGCCGGTTATGTGGGTGGCAGGAAAGCTGGCACCCCTCTAAAAGGGCTCTTTGCCGCGCTGATTCCGGTCTGCTTTGTCTTTTTCGTTTTCGGGCTGGCCAGAATCGGCATCATGACCGGGCTGGAGACCCTGTGGAGTGATGGGGTGGGTTTCATCTTCACAACCGCGGCCAGCCTGCCGCTGATAGGCCCGATAGCCGGCTTTTCCATAAAGTACCTGGGCTTCTTTTCTGGCTCCATAGGTACCGGAATTGCGTGGCTGGCTCCTTACGCACTTACAGTGGTCTTCGGGTATGTCGGAGGGGTATTGTCCCTTCATCACCGGAGAGAGTTGGAGGAATTTGAAAGGGCCAGCATCATTCCCTACCAGTCTCCGGCACCTGTTGCCATGGTAGCAGCTCCAACAGCCCCTACCAATGACGGCAATGAGATAATCGGGATGGATGGGGATATTCCCGTGGTCATGGGAAACAAGCCAGATGGCTGGGATGATAAGTAGATATATCTCCTAAAGAAAATGCAGGTCCAGAAGCATTTAAAGGCAACATTCCTCGCCTGAATCATGCTATTACCTCAAACCAAGGGCGGTAATTTCCCGAGCGAGCAGGTGAGGGCGAGTTTTCTTTTTGGATTTGGAACCTTTTCTTTTGGAGCCCGAGCCAGAGGAGTGAGGGGAAAAGAAAAGGCTTCAGGATGGGGATATTCCGATAGTCATGGGGAAGAAGCCAGATAGATGAAAACTAATATTACTGCTATCGTCATAATGGGATGAATCTACATGCAGATGTAATCTAGTCTGGTAGGATTCAAGCTTCCCAAGCTTGCTGCTCGGGTTCAAATCCCGGCATCTGCATATTATTTTTGAACATCCCCGCCCTCCGCTTCGCTACAGACGGGGCATGTTGCTGATATTGCCTTGCTGGAAGATTGGACTGGTAGACATGCAAAATTCTATTTGACCTGCTCGAGCTGGCTTATAATATTCCATATGAGGGTGCGGCCGTGGAGCGGTATGTTCGGGTCGTTGGCAAGTTCATCCATGACATAGATGGCGCCGGCTGTCCTTACGTCAAGAGCCTCGTCCCTCTTCAGCAAGCGGGTCTTGCATTCCGATGCCCCTCTCCTGATATTTCTGGGGACTGATGTATCTTCCGCAAGCTGGTCCAGAACGACAATTACCTGTTGTAGTTTTTCCTCTACGTCCACAATAATCACCTCGTATTTTGGGCTGATAAAGGCATTAAGCAATTAAGCCTTTTGGATAACATGTTAGGGTGTGGGCATCAAACCAAGATCTTTCCCTTTTCCTTGAAGGATGTCACGACCATCATGGTCTTCGTATCCTTGATCCCCTGAATTGGTGCCAATTTGTCCAGAACAAAGGACTTCATGGCCGTGTAATTCTCGAACCTGGCTTTCAATATGAGGTCCACCTCGCCAGTTACCATAAACAAATCCTCGACTATCTCGTATTCCGAAACCTGCTTGGCGATGGCCTCCGCCTGCTTCGTGTCAATCTTCAGCATTATCAGCGACAATACTTGATCTTCCCCATAATACTCTGAAATCACTTTCTCATATTCCTGATTCTTTTCCATCAAATCACCTTTTCTAAGTAATGTGAGAGGATAAGTGGTATCTCAATAAGAATTTTTGGATTTAGCTTATTTATATGCTAGAGGCTAGATTGTTGGATTCAAAAGGGATGGGATCGAACGCGGATTACCTTTTTATCCCAGGGTGTGTTGGGGTTCGGTAAGAGAGGTGTTTGGGATGTCTGATAATGATATGCCATCAAGCAAGTTCAAGATATGGATGACCGCGGTTAGGCCCTTTGCATATACGGCAACAGTGTCGGCTGTCGTTCTGGGCCTGGCAATAACCCACTTTGATGGCTATGATGTCCATTGGATTAACTTTTTCATCACGCTCATGGGAGTGGTGTTGTTCCACACGGCGGGAAACCTGCTGAACGATATAGTGGATTACAGAGAAGGGGTTGACACGATGGTCTTCCCGGTGAGCGGGGCTGTCGTTCGCGGCTGGCTTACGGAAAAGCAGGCCATGAAAGGCGCATTGGTCTTCCTGGCTGGTGGTATAGCATGCGGTCTCTATCTGGTGTATGAGCTGGGGTGGATGATAATGGCCCTTGGGTTGATAGGCGTAACTCTCACCATTGCATACACACGCTCAGGATTATGCCTGAAATACATCGGACTGGGGGACCTCACCATATTCATCACATGCGGCATGCTGCCGGTATTCGGCACATATTGGGTGCAGACCCAGACATTCAGCTTATTGCCCATCCTGTGGAGCCTGCCCATCGTGCTCATCACGGTCGGAATTCTTCATGCCAACAACTGGCGCGACATAGAGGGTGATAATGCAAAAAAGTGCAAAACAGTGGCATCGTCACTCGGCGAGGAGAGATCGGCCAAGTATTACAAGGCCTTGATGCTCGCCCCTTTCCTGCTGGTCTGCGGATACATCGCGATAGGGCTTATCCCGGATTCGCCCATACTCGTACCTCCGCCTATGCTGGCTCTTATCGTGTTCCTGGCCTTCCCACCCGCACTTAAACTGGCCAGATTCAAGAAGGAGCAGGACATGCAGACCTTCATGATGCTGGATGGAAAAACCGCCCAGCTCCAGACACAATTTGCAATACTCCTCACCGTGGGCCTGGTGATATCCAGCTTTGTCCCGGGGATTCAATAGAATGGACAGGAAGGATAGAACAGGGATTTTCATATCTCTGGCGGCCGCGGCAATATTGTTTTCAATCCTGTTTGCTGGCATCTATTTTGATTTCTGGCTGCAGCTGGCCCTCAGCATCCTGATATTGATATTTCTCGCCTTCTGGTTCTCCGGGGATGACATAAAGAAGCAATTAAATCTCCCTGCCGGCGACTTGGGTTTCTCCATCCTTTTGGGCCTGGTATCTACCGTTTTTCTCTACTTGATTTTTCTGATAGGCAACGACCTGGCCATCTTCTTTTTATCATTTGGGAAATCTGGAATATCCGGCATTTACGGGCTGGGGGAGAATGTGGATTCAAGAATGATTGCTTTCCTCCTGGTGCTCATAATCGGCCCCGGAGAGGAGATATTCTGGAGGGGCTATCTTCAGAAGTCGCTCACGAAAGAGTACGGAAAACTCGGAGTTGTCATTATAATACTGGCCTATGCCGGGGTTCACCTGGCTTCCGGAAATACAATGCTGATACTGGCCGCCTTCGCCGGAGGTGTCTTCTGGGGTCTTTTATACTATTATTACAGAAACCTGTGGGCCAACATCATAAGCCATGCGGCATGGGACCTGGCCGCCTTCGTTCTATGGCCATTCTAAACTACCTGGCCTAAAGACCTGGGGGTTCCCGCCCTATCGCACTAACCAGGTATATTTTATAAGGATAATTGACTTTCACTATCCAAATAGATGAGCGGGATGATACGATGGTTGATGAAAATTCAAAATTCTCCGAGTTCGTGGATGACATGGATGAGCTGCGCAGGGCCGCCGAGGTGGCTGTTAAGGAGGTGCTGGATGTCAAGCCCGGAGATACATTGCAGATAATAACCAACCCTGAAAGAAATGTATACATGATATCGTTGGCCATATATGATGCGGCGATCGCGGCCGGCGGAAAGCCCACCATGCTTGTCCAGCCATACAAGACACAACTAGACTATGCTGAGGAGGCGGTCATCGGGGCCTTGGCCACGATTCCTGACATCGCCATATCCCTGAGTGCCGAGAAGCTGGGGAAGGACAGGGGAGGAATATCCAAGCCATATATAGGCCAGGACGGTAGGGAATACGAACACGTTTTCGATCTCCATTTCGAGGATAAAAAACTGAGGGGCTTCTGGTCGCCCGGCTTAACCATTGACATGTTCTCCAGAACCGTTGCAATAGACTATGCCAGACTCAGGGAGGAGTGTGCCTTTCTAAAGGAGAAACTGGACAGGGCGGTGAAGGTGAGAGTCACCACCGAAGTGGGCACAGACATCATGATTGGAATCGAGGGAAGGCTCGGGGACTCGGATGATGGAGACTTCCGCATCCCTGGCAAGGGCGGAAACCTGCCTGCCGGAGAGGTGTATGTCTCGCCTGCGCTGGGCAGTTCCAATGGCATTATCGCATTTGACGGCTCTATTTCAGCGACAGATGGAGAGATAATCATCGAGGAACCGATATTGGCCACTGTCAAGGATAATTATGTGGTCGACCTTCAGGGCGGCGAGGAGGCCGTGCTTCTGGATGCTGCGCTCCGCGCCGGGGAGGATAGTGCCAGGGAGATGCTGGACAAAGGGCAGATATCGAAGGAGCAGGCTGACGAATACGTCAAAAATGCCAGGAACCTGGGCGAATTGGGCATCGGCCTAAACCACAATGCGAGGATAGTCGGCAACATGCTGGAAGACGAGAAAGTGTATTCAACATGCCACATAGCCATCGGGGCCAACTTCGACAACGATGCGAAAGCTCTGATCCACCTGGACGGGCTTATTCTCAAGCCCACAATCGAACTTTATTATCCAGACCAGAGCGCTGAAATAATAATGAAAAGCGGTGATTTAATAAGGTAGCTGGACTGAAGAATGAAAATAGATAATTGGATATATTATTGGAAAGAAGTGCACACAATGTCTGTGTGTGCACATTTAACTAAAGCTAAAGTACTGGCTTGAATTGATGGATATCGGTCTGGATTATGAAGCCTCGAACTCTTCCTGGACATCGATGATTATCTGTTCCAGTACCTCTTCGAAGGACTCGCTCCTGTATTCCCTCAATCCGCCAAGGTCACTCTGCACCTTCGCAATATATCCTTTCGGTCCCTTCAGGAACTCCACATTGCATAATGTTTCTTCCATGCACATCACCCCGTGATTTCGACCTGCATTCTTGGTTAAGTATTTAATATTTATCAGAGGGAAGTAAACTATCAGGCCATAAATGACCTGGCGTTGCCATGCTGGCCTGGAAGTTCACATTCCGAAAGCCATATGGTCAAACTCGCAGAGATTTAAGCTCTGCGTACATTTGATGATTTATTGATGACAATACGGCGGTCTTCTTGTTACTGGTAGGCCGATTCAACTCAGACCTAAAGGACTGAGCGTTCTAGGCCTTTTTGCAGTAAAACATGGGAAAAAAAGAGATCGAGAGGAGGAGGGCTGGAGAGGTATATATGCAACAGGCCAGCGGGGGTCCCAGTGTTGGCTAGCATGGGTATCAACAATTCTCAGTGTGGCGGGGGGTGGAAGGAGGGCAAAAGGCATCAACCAGCAAGACATATTCCAGCAAAACACATTTCTTCATCTTTTCCTGGGAGGTCATTCCCAATCCCAAACATAATTATATTGTAGCATATTCCCATATCTGTTAATATGGCAGTCATTACCCTGGATTACAATGACCTGGTTTCCCTTATCGGAAAGGATGTTTCAATGGAGGAAATAATCGATAGGCTGCCGATGATCGGCTCGGATATTGACTCGATTGATGGTGACACCATGAACGTTGAGTTCTTCCCCAACCGCCCGGACCTTTATTCTGTGGAAGGGGTTGCCAGAGCCCTGAGAGGATTTTTCGACTTGGAAACCGGCATGGCCAGTTATGATGTGGGCGACAGCGGCATGGTTCTTGAGGTTGACCCGTCTGTGGAAGGTGTGAGGCCGTACATCGTGTCAGCCTTTATCCAGAATGTCCGGATTGACGATACCCTTATCAAATCCCTCATGGAAATTCAGGAGAAATTACATCTCACAATGGGTCGGAAAAGAAAGAAGCTGGCTATTGGTGTTCATGACTTCGAGAAGCTGAAACCGCCATTCGTGTACAAGGCTGTCGAGCCGGATTCTATCAAATTCATTCCACTGGGCCATTTCAAGGAGATGGACCTTAACGAAATCCTGGAGAAGCATGAGAAGGGCATCGAATATGCCTGGACACTTGAGGGCATGGACAGGTATCCGATAATTCTGGATTCCGAAGGCCGGGTACTCTCCTTCCCCCCGATTATCAACGGCACGGTTACCACTGTAACTGAAGAAACCGAAAACATCTTCCTGGACATGACCGGGACCGATTTCGAAACCCTGAAAACAGCCCTCAACATCATAACAACGATGCTGGCAGAGCGCGGGGGCCAGATAAAATCCGTTGAGGTGAAATACAAGGACGGCTCACACATGCTTCCGGACCTGACGCCCAGGGAGAGAACCATAACACCGGAATACACGAACAAGATACTCGGGCTGGGGCTGACAGGAGAGGATATAGCCAGATACCTTGAGATGATGAGATACGGGGCCAGTGCCACCGGAGACGCGGAAGGCACGGTGAAAGTCCGGGTTCCGGCCTACAGAAACGACATAATCCATCCAGTTGACATGGTGGAGGACATAGCCATTGCCCACGGGTTCGAGAATTTCAAGGGAATACTGCCGACCAACCTGACATTTGGTAAGGAAAGAAAGGTGGAATCACTATCCAACATTATCAGAGATTTGATGACTGGCTACGGATATTTGGAGTCCATGGGTTTGACAATTTCATCCGAGAAAAAGCAATTTACCATGCTCGGACGCGATATCCCGGATGATCTCACGGTGATTCTCAATCCGATCAATGAAGAACTAACTTGTGCCAGGCAGTCCATCTATCCTAGTCTTCTGGAGATACTGGCCGTCAACAAGCACAGGGAGCTGCCACAATCCATCTTCGAGGTCGGCACTGTTGTTATCGACCACAAGAATCAAAGTAAACTGGGTGCCATGACCATCCATCCCAAGGCCAGCTACACCGGAATAAAATCACTTGTCCAGTCATTGTTGAGAGATCTGGACATTGAATTCGATATCGAGGCCTACGATAATCCGGCTTACATAGATGGCAGGGCGGCCAGTATCATAATCGGCGGCAAAAAGGCCGGCCACTTCGGAGAGGTCCATCCCCAGGTCCTCAACAACTTCGAGCTGGGATGCCCGAGTGCAGGGTTCGAGATATCACTGGATGATATTACAGATATTTCTTGAGATAGAGAAAGGGGCTCGGATAGTTTGAGCGGAAATTATTTATCCGAAGTAACCATTAGATTAAACTGGGCAGAATCTAATAACTCATATATATCGGGAAGTGGAAAACATGAAAACATACACCTATGGGAAATATGCTGTTATTTCCTTAATAGTTATTGTATTGAGCATGCTGGTCGTAGCACCTGTTATGGCTTTTCAGACAACGCCGGATGACGGGACGACGGATGTGCCCATAGACGGATCGTTCATCATAGATTTTGATGACCCGATGCGCGTGGGAAGTGTGGAGGTTTCGATAGAACCGAATCCTGTTTACCCTATCGAAAAGAGGTGGTCGAACAATGACAGGACATTGACCCTTACACCGACTATCAGCCTTTTGAATGAAAAGTATTACATGATTACTGTGACTGGGGAAAATGTGACAGGAGAATCGATCGTTCCCATAACATTCAATTTCACAACTGAAGCTCCACTAGGCATCATGGATACATTGACCGGGTTCTTCGAAGGACTCGTCGATTCATTCCTGGATTCCCTTTATGGAATCCTGATTTTCGTCATTATACTGATTATTGGGTATATAATAGCAAAGATTGCGGCGAAGATAATCCACAAGATCTTGGATAAGAGCCCGTTGGATGAGGCCATGGAAAAAGTTGGCGTCCAGCAGCATGTAATTAAGATCGGAATCGAGTCAGTGTCTTCCCTGATATCAAAACTTTTCTTCTGGTTCATTTTTGCGATATTCCTACAGGTGGCACTCGGATATGCCGGAATCGACACACTCACAGCGATCTTGACACCGCTGGTATTGTTCATACCCAGGATAATCATCGCAGTGGTCATCATTATAGTGGGCCTGTATGCGGCCGAAGTGATTGTCGAAATGCTTAAAAAGGCACTTGCAAAGACAATCCTTGGAAAGGAATTGGAAAACCTGGATGACAAAGCCAAAGGAACTGGATTCACAATATCCAGTCTCATATTCATTTCCGTGAAGGTGTTCGTCCTGCTGATATTCCTCCAGGTAGCACTTGCTGTTCTGGCAATAAGCATTCTGTCGTCGTTTATAACACCTGTCTTGGCACTGATACCTTTGATACTTACAGCGATGATAATTATCGTGATCGGACTGATAGTGGCCGAATACGTGGTCAAGTTATTGATGGGCATGCTGAAAGAGATGGACTTCGACAAACTCGTGGACCCTGTTGAAGCGATGGTGAAAAAACAAGGCATCATAATGAGAGTCCTGGGCGGGGTCGTCAAAATACTGGTCACCTTAATATTCATCCAAATCGCGGTCGGTGTCCTGAACTCTACGGGCGCTTTCAACATGCTGGCAGAGTTGATTAACTCGGTTATACTATGGATTCCGAACCTGGTGGCGGCCATACTTATCGGCCTGGTAGGCTTCTGGGTGGCCTCGTGGGTGCATCAAAAGGTCTTGGAATGGGGCAAGGACAAGGACATACCTTTCCTCGAGACCATTGCCACTGTTGCGCAATTCGGTGTTATGTACGTCGCTATCACTATGGCACTGGCACAGGCGGGAATTGAGGTTCCGATGCTCTACATCGTCTTCAGCATAGCTTTCGGGGCGATATTCATCGGCGTTGCCGTCGGGTTCGCCTTCGGCTCGAAGGATATTTTCCATAACATGATCAGTTCCCTGCAATCAAACCAGACGCTCAAGGTAGGGCAGAGGATCAAGGTTGAAGAATACGAAGGGACGATCCTGGATATCGGGCGCTACCACCTGACACTGGAGACGATGTCGGGCAAGGTGAAGTTACCGCACTCGATAATAGCCAAGGCCGTGATCATAGAGAAGGCATGAAACGTATAAGCGCATAAGCGCACAAACGTAGAATAAAGAAGAAGGCACAGCCCTTCTTCTTTCCTTTTTCAATTCTATCTATTCCATTCCATGATGCCAGCGCGGGTCCCAGTGTTGGATAGCATGGGTTACATCATTACCCAGTACGGTGGGGGGCTGGAAGGTGGGTAAAATGTGCATTCACGGGTGGAAAATTCAAACAGGGCCTGGCAGATAGGCGTTCAGTAAACCTTGCTCTTCGGCGCAATATTACCCCTCACAATCGCGCCTGGCCCGATAAAAGATTTTTCTCCGATAATTGTGCCTGGGTCAATGGTGGCATTTATTCCGATCTTGACATCGTCGCCCACGATTACTCCGAACTTGCGTATGCCGGTGTCCACCCTTTTACCCTTGATGTTGATAACTATGTTCTTCCCGTCCAGGCGAAGGTTAGCCACCTTGGTTCCCGAGCCGAAGTTGCAGTTCCTTCCGATGACACTGTCGCCCATGTAGTTGTGGTGCGGCACCTTGCTTCCATCCATTATTATCGAATTTTTTACTTCAACGGCGTTGCCCACTTTGCACTTGTTTCCTATGTAAGTGGAGGGGCGGATGTAGCAGTTGGGCCCGATATCCGAGTTCTTTCCGATGATGACTGGCCCTATAATGTAAGAGCCGTTTCGCACTATGGTTCCCTTTCCGATGATCACCTCGCCTTCTATTGTGGCGTTGGGCTGGACCTCGCCCTCTATTTTGGTTTCAATATCTTTCATCAAAATAGAGTTGGCCTTCAGAAGATCCCATGGGCGGCCCACATCCAACCACTCGTCTTTGATGGTGACGCATCTGATTTTATGGTCCTTGGCAAGCATCTGAATGGAGTCTGTTACCTCATACTCTCCCCTCGTGGAAAGCTCGGTATCGTCGATCGCCTTGAAGATCTCATGGGTGAAAAGGTAAATCCCGGCGTTGGCCAGGTTGGTTGGTGGGTTGTGGGGCTTCTCGTGAAGGCATGTAAGGCATTTGTCCTTCCCGGTCTCGATTATTCCATAGTCGCAGGGGTTGTCCACCTCGGCGCCGGTAATGACCATGTCCTTGTTCTTTTTGTAGCTGGCCAGCACCTTTTTTATTGTATTCTTTGTTATGACAACATCACCGTTTATGGCCAAAAATGGGCTCTTTTTCATATGCTTTTTCGCGTGGCCTATGGCGTGGGCCGTGCCCAGCCTGTCTTTCTGATGAACGTAACTGATTTTCATACCCAACTTCGAGCCGTCGCCCAGATGGCGCTCCAGCTCCCTGGCACCCCAGCCCACAAGGATGATGATATCTGTGATTTTGTTGGCCTTCAACGCGTCCAGGGTGTGCTCTATGAATGGCTTTCCAGCTATCGGCAAGAGGGATTTAGAAATCTTGGAGGTCAGGGGGCGCATCCTGGTTCCCTCACCGGCGGCCAGTATGAAAGCTTTCATCCCAATACCCTCCCTATGGCTTCCATGGCCATGGCCATCAGCTCGTTGGCCCTGGCTTCTGTTTCTCCCTCTATTACCAATTTGAGTTTTGGCTCGGTGCCGGATGGCCTCATGAGAACCCAGCCGTCCGAAAACCTGGCGTGGAGACCGTCCATGTCCGATATTTCCAGGGGGCTCCAGCCTTCCATGAGCGGTCGGAGTTGAGCCATGACCTCGGCCTTGTCCCTGTTGCCGAATGGTATTCGCTTTCTAAGAATGTTGAATTTGGGAAGCTCATCGACATATTCTGAAAGGGGGCGCTCCATGGCTATCTGGACCAGCTTGGCCGCGGCATAAATGCCGTCCGGGCAGAAAGAGTTCTCAGGGAATATCCAGGTTCCGGATTCCTCACCCCCGAAGTTGGCGCCAACCTCCTTCATCTTCTCGGCCACGTACACGTCGCCGACCTTGCACCTGATCACCTTGACGCCGTCAACATACTTGTCAATGCCCATGGATATGTTGAGTGGAACGACTATGCTGGACTTGCCCTCCATCTTCGCTAATATGGGGAGCAGCAGGTCGCCGTTTATGAATCTTCCTTTCTCATCAACGGCCAGTGTCCTGTCGCCGTCGCCATCGTGGGCTATTCCGATTATTGCGCCAGATTTCTTAACGCACTCTGCCAGAAGTATTGTGTTCTCGGCTGTTGGCTCCGAGCCGCGGCCTGGAAATGTGCCATCCGGTTGGGCGTTGATGGTCATGACCTCGCAACCCAGCCTTCTGAGAAGGTAGGGGGTTATGTTGGTTGAGGCCCCGTTGCCGCAGTCAACGATAACCTTGCCCTTCAGGGCTCCCATCTTTTCTTCGATGGACCGTATATGGCCCTCCACCGCGTTCTCTACCTCGAAGGCCCTTCCCACTTTATCCCATGATGCGTGGGCGAATTTCTTTTCAAGAAGGATATCTTCCAGCTCTTGCATCTGCTGGCTTCCGAAGGATGACCCGTCCGGGTTCCAGAATTTTATGCCGTTGTCGGTTGGGGGGTTGTGGGAGGCGGTTATCATCAGCCCGGCCTTGAAGTTCTTGGTCACGTTGGCCAGCGTCGGGGTCGAGGTCATGCCGGCTATTCCCACTCGGGCTCCGGCGGCCATCAGACCGGCGGACAAGGCCTTGCTCAGAAGCTCGCTTGTCGTTCTGGTATCCCAGCCAATTGCGACCGAGTCGTAGACGGTTCCCGTTGCCAGCCCGACCTCGTTGGCCAGCTGTGGTGTTATTTTATCGCCGAACATTCCCCTTATTCCGGATGAGCCGAATAGTTTCATGGACAAAGGATATGGGAACTAATAATAAATATTTGCCATACTTTGGAATCGTCATGGATTCTCAATATTCCATGTGGCCGCGGAGGTCATGTACACCCAATACCCCTTGCCTGGCTCCATCATGTCCGTGCCCTGCATCACCTCGATATTGTATTGGGCGGCGGCGGAGAACATCTCAACCCTGTTGAACGGAAGACCGAACAGCACATCCTGCATGGCTCTTGACTCGTGGTATGGGTATGAGATCAGGTTCCAACCAGCATCCAATTCAATGGATGAATTTCCCACCTCACCAACGGCTGCATAGACCTCCTCTCCAGGCAGCGATACCCAGAGGGCCATTTTGTTCTGGACAGAAGTCAGGTCGTTGAGTGCTGGGGGTTTGTGTATCGAAGTAGTCTGCCAGTGGTCTGCCGCATTGGAGGCATTGTAGGTTAGGGCATCTATCCAGTTAAGGCTTGACAGGGCATGGTCAACCCCTGGGAATTGTGCAAGGAAGGGTGATGATACCAGGTTCCAGCCAGTATCCACCCCTCTTCCAATCTTACCAACCATGGTCGGGCACTCGGCAACGTTTCCGGCCCTGTCATAGACCTTGAGTTTGTAGTAATAGCTGTACAAATTTTCGTCTCCCAGACCATTCTCTACCACCACCTGGCTCAAAGTCCTGATTATGGGATTACCAGAGTAATTTAACCAAGTATGGATATTCAGGCCTGCCCACAGGGGCCAGCCGTCTGTCATGGTCACCTCGCCGGTGATGGGGTCCACCGAGCAGTAGGGGTCCAGATTCCACCAACCGCCCGCACCCTCATCCACCCAGAGGGTCCAATCGATTATGTCTATGTAGCCGAGGTTGAAGCTCCAGACGTCTCCGGTGGTGGCGAGAACGGTTTCGTTCACCACGCTTCCACCAACCTCCCAGAAGCTGGTGGGCGAATGGGTCCTGGTCAATTCATAGTACTGGACATCCTCGGATATTGATGGGGTCCAAGTCATCACCAGGTCTGTCCTGTTATCTTCATCTGTCAAGTTGGCATACAGGATGCGCCATGTTACTCCGTCAAAGCCCGAGTACCATAACTTCAGCTCACCGTCATGATAAATGGCCAAGCAGTCACTGGATGAGAGACGGTCCTTATCTCCAAAATCTCCAATGTCCACGGCCAAGCCCTGGGTGATCCAATTGAGGCCATCTGTGGAGTTGGCATATATTATCCTCCCATTCATCCTATCAGAGCCTGTGAACCACATTTGATAATCATCGGCGGATTGTATTATACTGGGCCCGCTAACCTCATAGTCGTCGAACTCACCGTACTCGGAATTTCCAAGAACTCTTCCGTGCTTGGACCAGTTAAGGCCATCGGTGGAATTGGCATACATGATATTATTCAGTGAGTCGTGGGTGCCAGAATACCACATTCGGTACTCCCCACCATCCTTGATCACGGTCGGAGAATGGAGGCCAGCATCGTCCATTTCATTCTCTGAACCCAGATCCAGGGCCGGCCCGTGCTTGACCCAGTTCAAACCATCAGAGGAGTTGGCAAGAAGAATCCTGTATGATGTGCCATTGTTCCCCGAGTACCACATCTTGTACTCATCAACCTCGAAAACCACTGTGGCATGACACGCACCACCGAAATCCTCCTCTCCAAGAGAGCCATAAGGAACGACCACCCCATGTTTCTGCCATGAAAGGCCATCAGAGGAATTGGCATACATGACCTGGTACTTGATATCGTGGCCAGTGTACCACATCTTGTACTCGCCGTCCAGATACATGACAGATGGGGCAAAGACTCCCAGCCTATCGGGCCCGGAAGCTCCTTTATTCATGACCAATCCTTGTTTGACCAACTCTATCCTGGCAAGCTGTATCTTCAAGTTGGTCGGGGCCACAGGGGCTATGGAATCGACGGTGAAGGACCAATTGTGCTGAGCCATATTATCATTCATATCGGAGACAGATATATTGCATTGGACTATCTCGCCGTCCGCAAAGCCCGGAGTGTGATTATAGGAAATTATGTAGCCATTGATGTCAGGTGTGAGGACATGGGACACAAGGGAGCCATTGACAAACAACATGATGTTGGATGTGTTGAGGGGTGAGGGGTCCGAGGCCTTGATGGATATAGTGGGGTCGGCCATCCCCCAGCTTCCGTTGATTGGGTATGCATCATATAGGACGGGAGGCATGACATCTGTCGAATTCAGCCCTGCCAGCTCTGCCAGGGTCGCAATGGCTATTTGGGTAATATTGGCGCAGTAAGTGAGATTCAATTTGTCAATGGTATCGGTCGTTTGATGATAATCACTGGAAAAGATATCCTCGAAAAGCATCAGTGCCGGATAATGATTCCAGAAGGCTGCGTGATCGCTACTGTCCTGATCCAAGGTCTTCTCGATATCTAGAAAGGATATATGCTGGTA
>JAGLSY010000110.1 GCA_023135545.1 Thermoplasmata archaeon
GTTCAAATCCCGACGGGAGCACCTCTTTTTTATTTTTTGAACATACCCGTCCTGGCAGACTGGGCATGTTGCTGAGATATGTCTTGCTGGTAATTGCCTTTGCCCACCATCCAGACCCCCACCATACTGAGAAAACACTGGGACCCAAGCTAGCACAACACTGGCATCCCATGTAGGTTGTTAGAAAAGGTAGAAAAGGTTATGACAGCTAGACTATGTTTTTCTGATAAGCTCTTTAACCTTCTCTTCGATGACATCCCTTATCTCTCTGTATTTCTCGGTTGACTGGCCATATGGATCTTCCCTCCCCCGTAAGCCTTTTCTTTATTGATTTCTGCGCTGGCTCGGGCTCCAAAGAAAAGGTTCACTCATCCAAAAGAAACTCGCCCTCACCTGCTCGAAATCAAGTTCGGTCAGTCCTGTTTCCTAATCAATTCCTTAACCTTCTCCTCAATCAGGTCCCGGATTTCCCGATACTTTTCAGTTGATTGGCCATATGGATCTTCCAAACCCCAATCAATGGTGTTGAGCAATGGAACCGGGCAGGACTCTTTCACACCACAGCCCATGGATATTACGATGTCCGCCTCTGTGAGAAGGCCCACTACGAGGAGTTTTGGTTTATGACCAGATATGTCTATCCCCCTCTCCTTCATAACCTCCACTGCAGACAGGTTTACGGATGCCGCAGGCCGGGTGCCGGCACTGGTTGCGATAACCTTTCCCTCTCCATAGTAATTTGCAAATCCCTCGGCCATCTGGCTCCTGCAGGAATTGCCCACGCAGATGAATAAAATTTTCTTTCTCTCTTCCATGGGGGCAAAGAATAGTGATTTAACACTTAAATACTATTCTGTCCCGTCCTCTTTTGTTGTCTTGTAATATTAAATATGTAAGTTACTATCATGACTATCAATTATTTACTCTATTATTATCCAACATCTTTAAATAGGAAAGGGGTATGCCCTGACTACCACACGAAATGGAGCACCCACATTCTCCGATTGTGTCTTACGCCGCAACCGTGAAGAATGTCGCTTGTTCGTCCACACCATATGGGTTAATGAATGCATGCCCAGCGCATCCCCGAACGATGGGTTTTTGGCGGATGATTGAATGGTCACGGTCGCACCGCGGAGCTCAAAATTCCGAAATTGAATGCGAGAACGAAGTGATTGCATTCAGAACTTCGAAAAATTCGAAGTTTTGAATGCACGAATGTATTCGCGCATTCAAAAACTCGAGAGAATCGAGAGATTCGAAATGGAGGAATTCGATATGCCAAAACCACATAGACCTAAGAAAGGTTCTAGGGGCTACTCTCCACGAAAGAGAGCCAGAAACGAAACACCCAAGTTCAGCTCATGGCCTGAGAGCCAGGATGGTCCGAGAATACAGGGTTTTGCAGGATACAAGGCCGGAATGAGCCACGCTTTCATAATAGATTACAGACCATCTAGCACGACCTCTGGCCAGGAAGTTCAGGTTCCGATAACGATCATCGAGACACCGCCGATGAAGGTCATTGCCGTCAAGTTCTATCGCAGGGATGCATACGGCTTCAAGACCATGGGCCAGATATGGGCAAAAAAGCTGGACAAGGAACTGAGCAGAAGGGTGCCTGTTCCGAAAAAGGGTGCTGGTACCAAGGCAGACATCAAAGAGGTTGAAGTGGAGGATGTCAGAATACTGGTCCAGACGATGCCCAAGATAGTTTCGGGAATTCCCAAGAAATCCCCCGAGCTGATGGAGACCAGGATAGGCGGCGGAACCATATCCGAGAGGATTGAGTATGCCAAGGGGCTGCTGGGCAAGGATATCGAGATTGGGGATTTTGTCAAGGACGGCCAGATGGTGGATGTTGCCGCTGTCACGACCGGAAAGGGATTCCAGGGCCACACCAAGCGTTGGGGGGTCAAGCTCCTTGACCACAAAAACAGCAAACATCGAAGGATGATCGGAACACTGGGTCCCAAGAGTCCGGGCTATGTGAGGCCGACGGTTCCACAGGCTGGTCAGATGGGCTATCACCAGAGGACCGAGTACAACAAAAGGGTCTTGAAGATAGGCGAGGACGGAAGCGAAATAACGCCCAACGGCGGCTTCCTTCATTATGGGGTTGTGAACAATTCATATATAATACTCCACGGCTCGGTTCCCGGGCCGATAAAGAGATTGATAAGATTGCGGGATGCGACAAGGTCCCAGAGGGCTGTTGATGTGGAAATTCCGGAGCTTACTTACATCTCCACAGAATCGAAGCAGGGAGCGTGATTTGAATGGCAGACGATACCACACCAAAGGCAAAGGCTGACACAAAGCCAGAAGCGAAAAAACCTGCCGCAAGCAAGCCCGTGGCTAAACCGGTAAGCAAACCCGTAGAAAGACCAGTAGCCAAGAAACCAGCTGCAAAGCCCGCATCCAAGCCAGTAGCCAAGAAACCGGTAGCCAAAAAGCCGGTTGCCAAGAAGAAGGCTCCGGTAAAAAAGTACAAAGCATCGGGCCCCCCAGTTAACGTTTATTCATTGAGCGGAAATGTTGTCCGCCAGGTTAATTTACCATCTGTCTTCCTCGGAGACCTGAGGCCAGACCTGATCAGAAGGGCAGTTAAAGCCGCCCAGGCAAACAGGAGGCAGGCATATGGCCCGGCTCCGGATGCCGGAATGAAACATGCCGCGTCCCAGTGGGGCAAGGGCCGTGGAGTAGCCAGGGTCCAGAGGATGACCCAGGGAAGAACGGCAGTCGAATCACCGCCAAATGTCGGCGGAAGAAGGGCTCACCCACCGAGGCCGGAGAAGGACTGGTCCCAGAAGATCAACAAGAAGGAGAAGAAGATGGCACTGAACTCCGCGCTTGCGGCACTTATGCACCCCGAGGTAGTAAGGACACGCGGTCACAGGATCGACGATGAAATGACCCTGCCGCTGGTGATAGAGGACGGCTTCGAGGAACTTTACGATGATATCGTGAAAGACAACCCTGATGAGGAGGACCAGCATTTCACGAAAGAGACAATGAAGATACTCCGGGACATTGGATTGGAGGACGAGCTAGATCGTTCCTCCGACGGAAAACATATCAGAGCCGGAAAGGGAACGATGAGGGGCAGGCGATACAAGAGGCCAAAGGGCATTCTTTTCGTCGTCCTTAACAAGGACAATGTGGCGAAGTGCGTGAGGAATATTCCGGGAGTGGATATTGTCACGCCAGCCAGGCTGAACATCGAGCATCTGGCCCCGGGCGGAGACCCGGGCAGACTAACGGTATTCACCGAGGGCGCCCTTATGAAATTGGGAGAGTGAATCGATGAAGGACGACATTCTTTTGCACCCGTATGTGAGTGAAAAAACAATGAACGCCCTGCTGGGCACACCGATACAGAACCAGACCGATGGGAACAGAATTGAATTCATAGTGCGCCGGACGGCTTCAAAGCCCGAGATCAAGGAGGCTTTCGAGGCCATGTTCGAAGTGAAGGTGGAGAAGATAAACACCAGGATTCTGAAGGACGGCAAGCATGCCATTATAAAGCTGACAAAGGAGCATTCCGCCGAGGACCTGGCTATGAGGATTGGAATATTCTAGGTGGTTTAAATGGGAAAACGTATAATACCGCAGAGGAGAGGCAAGGGAAGCAGCACATATCGTTCACCGAGCCACAGACATAAAGGCCAGCCCAAGTATCCGCGCGGCCTGAAAGGGGAGGGAACCATCGTAGATCTCTTCCACGCTCCGGGCAGGACTTCGCCCATGGCCAAGGTGAAATACGAGACAGAGCAGTTTCTTATAATCGCGCCAGAGGGCATCAGGGTGGGCCAGACGGTTCAGGCAGGCTCCGGCTCTCCTATAGAGCTGGGTAACATTCTCCCTATCGGCGAGATCTCGGAAGGTACCATGATATACAACATAGAGGCGGTTCCAGGGGATGGCGGTAAGTTCATCAAGACAGCTGGCACCTCCGGAATGGTCGTCAGCCGGGGCAAGGATGTGATGGTGCAGATGCCGTCAGGTGTTTTCAAGCCCTTCAACCCGAGATGCAGGGCCACGGTCGGAATAGTAGCTGGCTCCGGAAGGACTGAGAAGCCCTTTGCGAAGGCCGGCAAGAAATATCACACTTACAGGAGCAAAGCGAAGAGAAGCTTCAAGGTGAAGGGAATTGCAATGAACCCGGTTAACCACCCTCATGGCGGTGGGAACCACCCTCACGTGGGAACCCAGAGCAGTGTTTCATGGCACGCGCCGCCTGGAAGAAAAGTTGGTAACATAGCGCCCAAGAAGAAGACCAAGAAGAGCAGGAGGAAGTAGATATGGCCAGAAAAGTAGTCCGCGGCTCTACGCCAAAGGCGGCGAGGAGAAAGGCGAGGAAGAAGAAGGGGGCAATTGCCGCAAGGAGGAAGAAGGAATTCACCTTCCGCGGTTTTACCCTTGACGAGCTCCAGAAGATGTCGATGGATGAGATACTACCCCTTCTATCGGCCAGGGCAAGGCGTTCCTACACACGCGGCCTGAACACTGAGGAGCAGGCCTTCATAGACAGGCTGATGAGTTCTGACAAGCCAGTTAGGACACACAGAAGGGCCATAGTTATTCTCCCATCCTTCGTCGGAAAGAAGATAGCCATATACAACGGAAAGGAGTACAAAGAGGTGGAGATAAAGCCGGAGATGATAGGCCGTTATCTCGGTGAATTCTCGCCGACCAGGAGTTCAGTCAGGCATTCTGGACCCGGTGTGGGTGCTACGAGGTCATCCAAGTTCATGCCATTGAAGTGAGGTGAAAATATGGGTTTCAGTGGATATTATGATGAGGAAAGAATGGCGAGGGCCTACGGCAAGGAGCTGAAGGTCTCTCCGAAACACTCGAACGAGATATGCAGAAGGATCAGGGGCATGGTCGTCGAGGATGCCGTGGAACTGCTCGAGGATGTGATCCTGATGAAGAAATCAATCCCCTTCAAGAGGTATAACAAGAGGGTTCCCCACAGAAAAGAGGGAGCCGCCGGACGTTACCCTGTCAAAGCATCGAAGCAGATATTGAAGGTGATAGAGGCCGCATTGGCAAATGCCACCCACAGGGAAGAGCTGGGCCACCCGGAACCTGATGAAATGAGAATATCCACGGCCTCGGCTTACAAGGGCAGGATATTGCCTGGCTGGATACAGAGAGCCCAGGGTCGTGCCACACCTTTCAACGAGGAGACCACGAACGTCGAGATAATATTGGAAATAATGGAGGACTGAACTTGGCTGGAGAAAGAAAATTCGTGACAGAGAATATAAGACGTGTTCTTCTGAAAGAATACTTCATGAAAGAGGTCAAAAAGGCCGGCTTCGGAGGAATCGATATACAGAGGACTCCCATGGGAACCAGGGTTACCCTGATGACCGAGAGGCCAGGCTTGGTAATCGGAAGGAGGGGCGCGACCATAAAGTCCCTGACCGAGGCCGTGGAATTCAAATTCAAATTCAACAAACCGCAGATCGAAGTGGTGGAGGTCAAGAACCCCAACCTCAACGCCCAGATAATGGCCGAGAAATTGGCCGCTGCGCTGGAAAGAGGCTGGCATTTCAGAAGGGCCGGTCACTCCACCGT
>JAGLSY010000111.1 GCA_023135545.1 Thermoplasmata archaeon
TGGATGAAAGAAGGTTTTTCCATAGCCAAACTGAAGGCTGGTGTCATCGGCGTCAAGGTCCAGATAATGGATCCGGATGCCAGGCTGCCCGACGAGGTGAGGGTTTTGAAGCCCGATGAGATAGTATCGGCGGAACCCAAGCCAGAACCCGCAGTGGAAGCATCCACTGAAGCCGAGGAGCCTGTGAAAGAGGCAGAACAGCCCTCGGAGGACAAGAAGCCTGAGAAGAAGACCAAGAAAGACAAGAAGGCTGAAAAGAAGGATAAAAAGGACAAGGCAAAGGCTGATAAGAAGGCCGAGAAAGCAGAAAAAGAGCCCAAGCCAGAACCCCCAACGGAAACACCCGCTGAAACCGAGGAGCCCAAACCTGCTGAGGAGCCAGCCAAGGAAAAGGAACTGGCAAAACCCACAGAGGCCAAGGAAGATAAGGTTGAGAAAGCCGAAGAGCCCACCAAGAAGGTGCCAGCCAAGAAAGAGGCAGAGCCCAAGCCCGAAGAGGCAGAGGCATCTATTGATGCCGAGGCTGCCGATAAACCCAAGGAGGAAAAGTAATGCCTCTTTTGAAAGCTAGTGAGATCAGAGAGATGAGCCCCGAGGAGCGGGAAGAGAAACTGAAGCGCCTCAAGGACGACCTGATGCACGAGAGGGGCCAGGCTGCAATGGGAGGAGCACCGGCCAGTCCCGGCAAGATAAAGGCTCTCAGGAAGAATATAGCAAGAATCAAGACAGTCAACAGGGAGGCTAAGGAATAATGGCAGGAGTATGTTCGACATGCGGACTTCCGGAAGAACTCTGTATGTGTGAGGAAATTGCGCGAGAGCAGCAGCAGATAAGGCTTCTCACCGATCGCAGAAGATACGGGAAGTTCGTCACCATAGTAGAGGGCATCGACAGCAGCGATATCGATGTGGATGACCTGGCTCGGGTATTGAAGACCAAGTGTGCCGCAGGGGGGACCATCAAGGATGGCAGGATAGAACTCCAGGGCGACCACAAGAAGAAGGTGAAAGCCACATTGGAAAGCATGGGCTTCACCGTCGATGAGGGGTAGTTGAATGAGCGACTGTAAGAAGCGCATTCAGAACTTCGAAGCAACTTCGAAGTTTCATATGTGCGAACAAAGTTCTCACATACGACAGCTCGGAATTGAATGCGAGAGCAAAGCGATTGCATTCAAAAGCTCGAGAGAATCGAGAGATTCAAAATGGAGAGATGCAGAATGAGGAATGCAAAGAATCTCGGGAATCACGAGCTGATCGGGCTCAATGTGCAAGTGTACAAGGCCAGCTCAGACCAGCGGGTGCTGGACGGCAGGGTTGTGGACGAAACCATGAACACCTTTGTTCTGGAAACAGGCAGCGGTGACAACAGGATAGCCAAGCACGGTCACTTCTTCGACTTCCAGCTCGATGGGGCCATTGTAAGAATAAATGGCGACAGGATAAGGTTCAGGCCCGAGGACCGCACCAAGAAAGTCAAGCGGGTGATGTGATGATTTCCATTCAATTTATCAAGAACACCGCCGTATGTCCATCAATCAATCTGCAAATGGACGCAGAGCTTGAACCTCTGCGAGTTGGGACATATGGCAGCTGGAATGTAAATTTCCAGGACAGAATCATGATGCCAGGTCATTCATGGCCTGGTAATTTACATAGCCAAAGGAGGGATTAATTTGGCTGAAGCAAAAGCGAAAACGACAACAAAGAAACCGGC
>JAGLSY010000112.1 GCA_023135545.1 Thermoplasmata archaeon
GTCCTAATGAAGCCAACAAAGAAATTTGGAAGGAAGGACGGGTGTAAAAGATGTGGTCGAAAGCGCGGAATGATCCGCAGATACGGTATCAGGCTTTGCAGGCAGTGCTTCAGGGAACTGGCGCCAGACCTGGGCTTCAAGAAATATTCATAGGAGGGTGAAATATATGCAACATGATCCTTTGAATGATGCGATGTCGCAGATAAACAACGCCGAGAAGGTGGGAAAGAGGCAGTGTACGGTAACCCCCTCCTCCAAGCTCATCGGCAGGGTGCTGAAGACCATGCAGGATAACGGATACATCAAGGAATTCGAGTATCTGGATGACGGAAGGTCCGGAAAATTCCAGGTCACCCTGAACGGCAACATCAACAAATGCGGCGTCATAAAGCCAAGATTCAGTGTAAGAAAGGCCGAGCTGGAGAAATTCGAATCAAGATACCTGCCAGCCCAGGACTTCGGAGTGCTAATCCTTACCACTACGGAAGGTGTGATAACCCATGCCCAGGCAAGGGACCTGGGTGTCGGCGGAAGATTGCTGGCATATGTCTATTGAGGAGGTCGATTGAATGCCGATAGCAGGAATTTCAGAAAAGGAGATCCAGATACCCGAGGGAGTCACCGTGACCATTAGCGATGGCCTGGTAACCGTGAAGGGCCCGAAGGTAGAGCTCACGAGAATTCTGGACCACATCAGGATAGACATAAAGGTCGCCGGTGACAAGGTGAACCTGTCATGCGAATACCCGAGAAGGGCCGAGAACGCCTTGCTCGGGACCTTCAATGCCCATATTCAGAATATGATAATCGGTGTAACCGAGGGCTTCGAATACAAGATGAAGATAGTGTACTCTCACTTTCCGGTAAAGGTCAGTGTGAAGGGCGATATCTTCGTCATAGATAACTTCGTCGGAGAAAAATACCCGAGAAAGGCCAAGATAATCGGCGACACGAAGGTGGTCTCCAAGGGAGACGAGGTTGTCCTGACCGGAGCCAACAAGGAGCATATCGGCCAGACTGCCGCAAACATCGAGAAGGCCACCAAGATAAAAGGCTACGACCCCAGAGTATTCCAGGATGGAATCTACATCACTCAGAAGGGAGGTGGAGCCAGTGCCTGAAGACAAGAAGGTAAAAGAAGAGGAACTTGACCTCGAAGAAGATAAGAAGACCAAGCCTGTCGACGATGAGGAAATAGAAATAGTGGACGAAGAGATCCTGGACGAAGAGGATGAAGACCAGGGATACAAGGCCAAGGTAAAGCCGGAGCTTTCAAAAGACGAGGTACGAGCCCTCAATCTGAGAAGCAACATTGACGATAAAAGACCCAGGTTCAGAAGGCAGGAATGGTTCAGGTACAAGAGGCTGGGCACTTCCTGGAGAAGGGCGCGCGGTATATCTTCCAAGACCAGAAGGAATTACAAGTACAGGCCCAACATGCCCTCCAAGGGATACAGGGGCCCCAAATCGGTTCGCGGAAGGCACCCCTCCGGATTCGAGGATGTGCTCGTGCACAACACCAAGGATCTGGACAACCTGGACCAGAAGAAGCAGGCCATCAGAATCGCCCACACGGTCGGAACCCGCAAGAGGGCCGATATCGTGAAGAAGGCAGAGGGACTGAACATCCGTATATTGAACAGGGGGCAGTAAGATGCATTTGAAGAATCAGAGAAGAATGGCAGCCGAGCTACTTAAATGCGGCGAGAACAGGATATGGATAGACCCCAACAGAATCGAGGATGTGGCCAGTGCAATCACCCGGAGCAACGTGAGGGTGATGATAAATGCGGGCGCCATAAAGGCGATGCAAAAGAAAGGTATTTCATCTGGACGAAGAAAACATCAGGCCGCCCAGAAAAAGAAAGGAAGGCAGAGGGGCCCAGGAAGCAGAAAGGGTGCCAAGTATGCCAGAACACCGAAGAAGAAGCAGTGGATGAAAAAGATAAGAATATTAAGGGCCAGGCTGAAGGAATTGAGGGACGAGGGAGTGATAGACACCAAGACCTACAGAAAATACTACCTTCAGGCCAAGGGTGGAATGTTCAAGAACCGCGCCCATTTGGAAACCCAGATGAGAATCCACGGCGTCCTAAAGGAGGAGTAAGTATGGCGACAGGACCGAGATACAGGGTGCATTTTGCCAGGAGGCGAAAGGGCAAGACCGATTACAGAGCCAGAAAGAAACTTCTGAAATCCGACCTGCCGAGGGGTGTTGTACGCGCCTCGGGCAGATACATAACAGTCCAATTGATAAGGTACGTCCCCGAGGGAGATGAGGTTCTGGCCTCGGCTCA
>JAGLSY010000113.1 GCA_023135545.1 Thermoplasmata archaeon
TGGACAAGGCGGTTCTCGACATAGGCCTTCACGCCCCGACCAAGGGAAGCAAGGTCTACGCCGTTCTAAAGGGAATGGTGGATGCAGGTCTGGACATACCCCACGACCCAAGTATCATACCCGACGAGTCCAGGATAAAGGGAGAAACCCTGGGTGAGGACGTGCCAAAGATTTTCGAATCAGTTTCAAACAACATAAGAGGTGGTGAATAATGCCCGGCGGACGAAGACCCAGCGGTAACAGGGGCAGACCCCAGAGAGAGGAAAAGAACCCGGCAGTAGACTGGATACCCAAGACAACACTGGGCAAGCTGGTTTACGAGGGTGAAATAACAACCATGAGTGAGGCCCTCAGGTCAAGGCATGTCCTTAAGGAGGCCGAGATTGTCGATATTCTCCTTCCGGAGATGAATGACGAGGTTCTGGACGTCAACATGGTTCAGAGGATGACCGATTCTGGCCGGCGTGTGAGATTTGCCATAACGGTCGTCGTCGGTAACGAGGATGGTTTTGTCGGCATGGGGCGCTGCAAGGGAAAGGAAGTGGGCCCATCCATCAGAAAGGCCATTGACAACGCCAAGCTCAACCTGATAGAGATCAAGAGGGGCTGTGGCTCCTGGGAATGCGGCTGTGGAAACTCCCACACCCTTCCATTCGCCGTTTCCGGAAAGTCCGGTTCGGTGGTTGCCTCTTTCAAGCCAGCTCCACAGGGAGTTGGACTGGCCGTGGGAGATGTGCCAAAGCATGTGCTCAGGCTGGCAGGTATTCAGGATGCCTGGGGCCTATCAAAGGGACACAGTAAAACAACCGTTAACTTCAGTTTTGCATCCTTCTACGCCATGAAGAACACGACCATGGTGAAAGTCACCCCCCAGCAGGCACAAAAGCTTCATATCATAACAGGGCCAGTCAAGCCTATATATCTGGACACATCGCCCGAAGAGTACAACCGCGTCATCCAGGAAAAGAAGGAAAAGGAAGAGGAGCTCATCAAAAAGAAGAAAGAGGAGATGAAAGAGAATGGAGCCAGCGGTGATGGCCCAGTTCAAGGCGATTCCAGACAGAGAAGGCCGAGGGATGACAGAAGAAGGGAGAGATAGAGATGACCCATGCTGTGATTAAAGTTAGAAGCGACATCAATGTCAAGGCCGATATCAGGCACACTATGAAACTCATGCGCCTGACCAGGGTGAACCACTGTGTCATATTGCCTGATAACGAGGTATCCAAGGGCATGCTCCAGAAGGTCAAGGATTATGTCACATGGGGCGAGGTAAAGCCCGAGGTACTGGCCAGGATGGTCCTATTGAAAGGCAAGCTGGAGGGCAACAACCCCATCAGCACCGCCTACATCAAGTCAAACACCGAGTACGATACTCCTCTGGATTTTGCAAAGGCGGTTGTCAGCGGCAAGGCAAAATTCGCAAGTCTGGACGGCATCAAGCCGGTCATCAGGCTGCACCCTCCGATAAGTGGCTATGAGGGAATAAAAAGGGCCTACACGGTCGGAGGCGCGCTGGGCTACCGCGGTGAGAATATCAACGATCTAATACTGCGTATGCTGGGACCGGAGAATTATGAGAAGAAATCCAAGGCAAAACCGGCTGCAAAGAAGCCAGCCGCGGCCGTCAAGGCCAAGGCACCGGTGAAGCCCAAACCAAAACCCAAGCCAGTTCCCAAGAAACCCGCAGTTAAAACAGAGGCCGCTCCAAAACCAAAACCCAAGCCAGTCGCCAAAAAGCCAGTACCTAAGAAACCGGTCGAGGACAAGGAAGGCTCCGAGGCCAAACCCAAGGCCAAGCCAGTAGCCAAACCAAAGCCAGTTGCAAAGCTAGTTCCTAAGAAATCAGAAGAAAAGAAAGGTGATGATGAATGAGAGAGCAAAGCGATTTCATTCGGAGCTTCGAAACGAGTTCGAAG
>JAGLSY010000114.1 GCA_023135545.1 Thermoplasmata archaeon
CCGGCTTCGGGAATCCGAGCGGCTCTGCACCCATGAACCTGGGCATGAATTCACCATCCTTGTAGCCGAAGGCGAACTTATCGGTGATTATCGAGCCCCAGTAATTGCGCATGTAAGAGCACAGGTCCCTGGGATATCCTTTTACTTCTGCCGCTTCCATGCATTCCAACGAGAGTTCCTTGTCGAAGGCCAGGCTAGCTCCGTAGGGCTCGCTGGTTATCGGGTACACATCATCTCCGAGACCGGCAGGGATCGCATCGAATGTCCAGGCACCACCGGCCCACCTGAGGCCTCCTTTGTCATGGGCTTCCGCATAGTCTTGATAATACTTCATTCTGATATCTTTTGACTTGTTCCAACATTTCAATGGTTCTGTCGGGTATTTTACTTCTGCTTCTACCATATCATACACCTCCTTAGAATAGATCCTCATCTCCGATTATTTCAAGAAACGCTTCCACCCTTATGCTGAACTGTCCGATAGGTACTGTCACATCGAACTCGAGGAATAGTGTGGGCACGCCGTTGTCCTCCAGGGCTTTCTTCACCGCAACGAAGTCAAGCTCGTGGGGGTCGCAGAACTTCTGCTGCATGATTATAGCGCCTGCGACATCCCATTCCTTTGCAAGGCTCAGGACATGCGGTATCCGTTTACGTTCCTCCCAATCCTTGGTCGGACATGGGGGCCTGTTGATGTACCTCTTGGAAAGGGCCATCAGCTGGTCCTCTTCCGGAATAACTTGATTCCAGAAATAACGGCTCCCCGTGCAGTGATCGTCTATCACGAACAATCCTCCACGGTTTTCCACCATGTTGAGGAACAAGAGGTCGTCGTCCTCGGAGCCAACTATCATCAGTCTTGTGCCTGAGGGCCTGTCTGTCCTTGACGGGAGTTTAGCCAGCAGCTCCTCAAGAGCCTTGTTGTGGTCTGCCTTGTCCACCATCTGCTGTGCCATGGTTATCTCCATCGCTTCCTCCCCGGAGATTGGTGGGTCGGGTTCCTTTCGAAGGTCATACAGCTTTCGCATGAGTTCCCTGTTCTTGTTGTAGACCGCTATGGCATTGTCGAGAGCCTCCCGGGTTATTTCCCTGCCAGTCCATTCCTCTATCTCCTTAACGAGATCCTCCATCTCCCCTCTCAGGAACTCCGGGGCGTCCTTGCTCTGGATCTTGTGGGGCATTATGAAGAACTTGCTGTACTCCACACCTACGTGCTTCTCCCAACTCCAGAATGTCTGCCTTATATGCAAACAGGACTGTGCTATCATTATCCCGCTGAGGTAGTCATACCTGCCCTTCAGCCCCTGGGCCAGACAATCACGGCAGAAGGGGCAGAACATCGCAAAGATGTGCGGCTCGGTAACATCCTGGGGCTCGTGGCTGCCCAGTATCCGTACCGGAAGGATGCCTGCTGCGTATAGTATTTCTTCGGGCACGTATGTGCAAAAATAGCCCATTACTTTCCCGCCAGTGCGCTCCTTCCATTCCTTAGCGTATTCATGCCTGTTCTTTTCCCATTCCTTGAATTGTTCTATCATCTATACCACTCTCTTTTCCAATTACTAACTCGATTTATATTCCAGATTAATGAAACTGCTCTTGTCGAAATCCAGTGATTTGAAGAAGGCAATGAGGTCACCGGTATCCCACTTTATAGTTGTGAAAACATCTTTTATACCTTCGCTCGTGAAATAGGCTATCAGTTCCTTGGCCAGTGCTTTGCCTACGCCTTCGCCCATGTTCTTCGGGTCGACCTCCACCAGCTCGATCCAGCCCGACCTCTCAAGGCCGAAGCTCCATTCCTTCACTCCCCCTATCATGAAGCCCACGACCTGGCCATTATTTTCTGCGACCAGGCAGGTGTTCGGACTCGCTGCGATGGATGCCGAGAAGAAGTCCTCCACGGCGAATCCTATGTCCGTAAGCCCTTCCCTCAGAACCTTCCTGTGGATGTCCACAGCCTGCCCGATGTCCTTGTCTTCCATCTTTCTAACGATTATGCCAGTCAAATTTCAACCTCCTTCAATCTATCCTGATTATCTTCACCTTCTTTCCTATCCAATCAGGAGGAAGATATATGCGGCCGCTGTTGCCGCTCTTCTTGACGTCTTTCTCTATCATTTCCCTGCCGTAGACCTCGAACTTCGATTGGGGATCTTTTTCCATAGCCTCCACCACACACAAAAACTACAATGTAGCTATAAAGTGGATATACTATAACTACATTATAAACCTTTTTGATGATGGATTCCGTTTCGTTATGGTTGAAAGCTATCATTCCATCGCCAAACTCAAAATTCTGTACCAATTGTAGAACGAATAACCCGCCCACAAATAATTACTGTGGACAATGCTAGGAATTATTGTAGTGGCGTCAATCATTAAAGATAGTGAGATACTTATTTACTCTCTTTTTCTTCCTGGTCTTTTACGATTCTAACACATCGATTTATTGCATTAGAAATACTGCCGAACCTGTCTTTTTCCATTTGATCTTCAATCCACATTAGCAAATCGGGCTTTAATCGAACTGACATGGATTTGCTTTTTTCCCTTTGACTCATTAGTCTAGTTATAGAAAACTGATATAAAATGATTTTATCGATGTTGTATTCAAAATAAACTATTTTAATTGTTTTTAAATATAAAAGATTACATTTAGTTGTGAAATATTATTTTTGCTCACAAGCATTTAAATAAAAATCGCGTGATTATGTTACAAAGTTACAAGATTACAAAGTTACAGGAGATATTAAATGAACTATCCCACAGGAACAATAAGAATCGATTTTGACAATTATACCTTATTGAAGAGATTGTCAAGGAAGTACGACCTTTCTATTGCATCTTTGATGATGATGGCTTTGGGAGAGATAGACGATTGGGATAGATTAGTGAAAACGTATTGGATTATTTGTAAATTTTGTGGAAAGGCTAACAATCGTACTAATATGTACTGCATTGAGTGTAAAACAGACCTTGGTACAAATAGAGTTAGAACAAGATAATGGGCAGGTAGTGTAGTCAGGACATCACGTTGGCGAACGAAGCCTCTGACCAGGATTCAAATTCCTGCCTGCCCTCCACCTTATGAGGTAATAGGTGCTTCAAATATAATAAATTACTTCTATCATTCCACCTCAAACTCCTTCTCCCATTCGAGAGCCACTTACGGGTTCTCCCTCGGCTCTTTTATCGTTTTATCTATCAAATCACCCCTTCGACCACAATGAAACGGAGCCTTGATGGTGAGATGAGAGTTGACAATCACCTGTGAGCTGCCAAAATATTTTATATCCTTTAAGCATTGTCTAATATGGAGGGAATAGAAATGCCAAATAGTGTTTATAAAATCATCGAGCTGGTGGGTTCATCTTCAACAAGCTGGGAGGAGGCAACGAACAATGCTGTTGTCAAAGCTTCCCAAAGCCTGCGTGACCTTCGCATCTGTGAAGTTGTTAAACTTGACACGAAGATAGAAGATGGCAAAATAGTCGCGTACCGAGCCCGTGTCCAGCTCTCATTCAAATATGGAAATGAATGAGTAACATAGATGAGATAAGTTAGGGTGCAATGAGTTATTACAGCGTGAGGCTTATCATTAATGTCTCATTGTATGGGACTTAGACTGGCTGAGGTTGTGTGCCCGTTTCTAATGTGCAGGAAAAAGGGTTGTCGGGTTGTCGGTTTGAAATGAATTAAAAAATAACTAATTAATGCTTTCAAAAATATTTATAAATATTGTGGATGTATATAATAGGGCTAGAGGTGAGGAAATATGAAAAGAAAATCACGAATACAGCATTATATTATCACATTGATATTGGAGGCTAATTCTGATAGAATATTAAGATCCACGCTTATAAACATGTGTCGAAATAATGCACCAAACTTTGACATAGAATACAAACATAAGAGTATAATGAAGGAAATAAAATACCTCATTGATGATGCAGGTTATATTAAATGCATACAAAACAAAATTCCATTAGCGGATATCAACAAATACCCTGATAAATCAATTATTTCTTCTAATGGTGCAGATGATCCAGTGCTATCGGTGACTCCAGAAGGTGAGGGGTTTTATAAGAACGCATCCGTTAAATGCAAACGGATAAAATAATTATTCTTTTTCGTTTCTAGTAGGTTTATTTGATTCAATTTCTTCGATTCTTCTGCGAATAGCTTCCTTAACAAACTCAGAGACACTTACATAACCCAGTTCTTTTCTTTCCTCAATGAAGGGTGCAGTCCAGATTGGAATTCGCTTCTTTGTCTTCTTATATTAACCACAAACAGTTCCCCGAGTCAGAAAGGGGCATAGGCATAACTTAATATAAGGAAAATGATATGTTCTAAAACCCAGTCTGGCAAACAAAATAAAATATTGACTGGTGGGGATGAAATTTATGGACCTTGAAGGAAAGGCGGCAATCGTTACCGGAGGCACCCGGGGCATAGGCCGTGCTGTTGCCCTGATGCTGGCAAAAGAAGGGTGTGATGTGGCCATCAATTACCGGAAGAGCGACGAGGAGGCCAAGTCCTTGGTCAAAGAGATCAAGGCTATTGGAAGAAATGCAATGGCTGTGAAAGCTGATGTCTCCAGCTACTCGGATGCCGAGAAGATGTTCGAGAAGGTGGTAAAGGAATTCGGACATCTCGAGATACTTGTGAACAATGCCGGAATAAACTGGGACGGCGTAATATGGAAGATGTCCGAAAAGCAGTTCGATTCCGTGATAGCCACCAACCTCAAGGGATGCTTCAACTACAACAAGCTGGCAGCTATTCATTTTAAAGATAATAGGTATGGCAAGATAGTCAACATTTCATCCATAAACGGGTTGAGGGGGAAGTTCGGCCAGATCAATTATACTGCATCGAAAGGCGGTGAAATAGCCATGACGAAATCATTGGCCAGGGAATTGGGCAAGTTCAACATCAATGTCAACTGCCTATGCCCTGGAATGGTGATGACCGAGATGGCCAAGAGCATTCCCGCGGAATTCCTCGACAAGGCTATCGATGAAACGGTTCTGGGAAGGATTGCCGAGCCAGAGGATATCGCCAGCGTCGTTATCTTCCTGTGCTCTGACAAATCAAAGCACATCACCGGTGAGGTGATCAAAGTGGACGGCGGCCAGTATATCTGAGGGATTTGAATGAAGGTAGGTATCGTTGGAGTTGGACACGGAAAGTTCGGAAGGAGGAGCGATGCCACCGTCCAGGAGCTGGCATTCGAGGCGTTCAAGGCAGCGCTGGAGGATACGAAGAACCTCGAGAGGAAAGATATTGATGCTGTTATTATCGGCTCTTCACCAGAATATCATAAACAAAGGTCCATACCCGGTGTTATCACCGAATACATCGGGATGAATGACAAGCCTACCTGGCTAACCGAAGCAGCATGTGCTTCGGCCTCGGCCGCCCTCATGAGTGCGTACATGGCAATAAAATCGGGCCTGCATGACACGGTTCTCGTCCTGGGCGTACAGAAAATGACAGAACTTAACACCGCCGAGATCCAGAGCCTGATGGGACGAGTGGGCGATGTCCAATGGGAATCCATCTTCGGAACCACCTTTCCCGGATATTATGCCATGTACGCCGCCAAGCACATGAACGTTTACGGAACGACCCCCAAGCAGATGGCCAAGACCGCTGTGAAGAGCCACCATTACGGAGCAATGAACCCCTACGCCATGTTCCAGAAGGAGATCACCATTGAAAAAGCACTGGCATCCCCCATGGTGGCCGACCCGTTACGGGTTTACGACTGCTGTGCAAATGCGGACGGGGCCGCGGCCTTGATCCTGACAAAGGACGACCTGGCAAAGGAATTCCATGAAACACCTGTCTGGATAGAGGGGACCGGCTCGGCCTCGGCACCGATATCTGTTCTCAGGCGACCGGACATGACCTCGATACCCAGCGCGGTGGCTGCCGCCAAGCAGGCCTATAAGATGGCCGGCGTCAAGGCCGGGGATGTGAAGGTGGCGGATGTTCACGACTGCTTCACCATCGCGGAGATAATCGCCCTTGAGGATGTCGGTTTCGTCAAGAAAGGCGAGGGCGGCAAGTTCGAGGAGGAGGGCCAGACCTACATCGGCGGCAAACATCCGGTCAATGTGGATGGCGGCCTGAAGTCAAAGGGACATCCGGTTGGAGCAACCGGGGCTTCGCAGACCGTGGAGATAGTGAAGCAGGTGAGGGGCGAGGCCGGAAAAAGGCAGGTGGAAGGTGCGGATATCGGTCTGACACACAATGTCGGCGGCATAGGCCAGTACTGCTTTGTAAACATATACGGGAGGTAATCGAATGCCGTTCAGATACTTTGGAAAGATAAATTACACCCCCTACACGAAAGTTGCCGAATTCGCCGATGAGCTTCACAAAGGCAATCTGGTAGGTTCCAAATGCAATGATTGCGGTGAGAAGAGCTTTCCACCCAGGGCCGACTGTGCCAATTGCATGAGCGGCGATTTCAAATTGGTCAAGGTCAAGCCAAATGGCACCCTGGTAACCTTCACCACCATTCATTCTCCGCCAGACGGATTCGAAGATATCGCACCCTACACCCTTGGTCTGGTTGACCTGGAAGAAGGTGGCCGACTTCTTTCATGGTTCGAGAACACGGAGCCAGAGGATATCAAGATCGGGATGAAGGTCAAAGTAATTCCAAAGATATTCGAGGAAATTGAAGAGATTAAGCTGTATTATGCGCTTGAGAAGGAGTGAGGGAAGCGCATCACAAATATTTGCTCAGGATTTTTCCCAACCTTTTCTTAACTTTTGGGTCGGAGAGATGGTAATCATCTGGCATTCCATCCTTAGATTTACTGCCAGCTATTAACTTAAGAGTTGATAATCCGCCGGCAATTCCTGCATATCCAAGCTTTTTTACGAGCTTATTTCTTTGAAAAATCAAGATTGTCGGCACAATCTCAACTTTAAACTCTTCTCTGAAGTTTGAGTTCTTGCTAATATCAATTTTCCCGAAGCCAGCTTTATTACCGAACTCATTAGAAAGCTCATTGATTATGACATCAACAGATTTACATGGCAGGCACATAGGAGTGTAGCAATCAACCATAAAAACCGAGTTGTCCTCAATGATTTTCTTATAATTCTCATCTGAAAGCTCGAAGACCTCGGCCATATTTCAACATCACCATGTTTTGATATAAATATTTCGGTATCTTGATAGTACTGTATCTTGATATGAGTATATTATCAACCCACATCAAGAACATCTCCCGGAACAGGCAGGATGAAAGATAGACTAACAGAACCGCCAAGTTGGAGGTGTGCCCTATAACCCATGGAGTTTTTAATCCCCTTCCCTAATCCAGTATTGTTTCAAATACCTTCCAATAATATTCCGGCAGCCTATCCGGCCTGCCCTCATCATTTACATAAACATGGGTGGTGTACCCCTCTCCCACGAGGGTCTGGGTGCCGTCCTCCTCGATCCTATAGACCTCGGACATTATCTTGAATGACTTGTCCTTCACATCATCGAACCAGGAATGAACTTCCAAAAGGTCGTCAAAGAAGGTGGGTGCCGGATACCTGCAGTGTGTCTCGACTATCGGAATATCCCTTTGATAGGGTATGCCCAGTTCCCTGAACATCTCCATCTTCCCGACCTCGAAATAATGAAGGAAGCTACCATAATAAATCACTTCGGCTGCATCGGTCTCGCAGTATCTTGCCCTGAACCTTGTTTTGAACTTCATATTATCTTCCCTCGTGATAGGTCTTTTTTTCCCCAGTGGTAAATGGATTTTCAAGCGACAGGAATCATTCCTGGGGCTTGCCCAGCACCTCTTCTATGAGCTCGTCATCGAACTCCCGGCCTTCTGCCAATAGCTTCCTGTACTTGATGAAATCTATGACATCGGTTCCTGTCAGCTTTTTGGTGTTGAAGGCATGGAAGCCCAGAAGGGCCTCTGTCTGCATGTTGGCTGCCAGCCAGTGCCGGTTCGCTATCTTCGCCTGGTCCCAGAAGAATTTCTTCTTGGTCCTTACGCCGTCTATGGATTTGATGAGGCATCCGGGCATCAGATTTGTGAAGGTCCATACGATGTCGTTCACGGCCTTGTCCAGGAGTTCGAAATCTACCGGAGTGGATTTGATTATCTCCCTTGCCTGCTTCATCTCCTCGCCCTTCAGCATGTCGCCGTAGACAATCTCCCCGTCCTCCACATATTTGTCGATGATGACAGAGGGATTTTTTATGAACTGGCCGTCCTTCTTCAGGACCGGGGCAACTTTCGTGACCAAGCCCAGCCGCTTCATCTTGTACGCCGACCACATCTCGCATGACACGCAGTTCCACATGGCATCCTCGATCCCCAGATACCAGGGAAGGAAGTCTGTCGACCCACCATCCGGTGCCGAGCCGTGTTTCGGGCCGGCCTGTCCGAATATCGCAAGGTCGGAGGTTACAGTGGTATCGCAGGCCATGCCTATCTCCTGGCCGCCCGCAATGCGCATTCCGTTAACCCTGCATATCACCGGCTTCTTGCACATGAGAATGCTGTCTACCATCGCATTGAACAGGTCCATGTAGGCCCCGTATTCTGATGGTCTACCGGCATAATACTCGGCATATTCCTTCGTGTTCCCTCCGGTGCAGAACGCCTTGTCGCCTTCAGCTGTAAATATCACTGCCACAACGGTGCGGTCCATCGACGCTTTGGAAAATCCGGCTATAACTCCTTTCACCATCTCGGTGGTGTACGAGTTGTACTGCCTGGGATTGTTAAGAATTATCCAGGCTGTGTTCAGTCCTTCGACGATGTTCCCATCCGGATCCAGAACAGGTCTCAATTCATATTTCGTGCACGGCGGCTCGGTTCCAAAATGCTCATCTCCCCACAGGTCGTGGTCTTTCAGGCCATCATCCCTCGGTAACCAATCTAATGACATCAAATTCCTCCTTAACCCCCTAACTGTATCGGATTATAAATAATTTTAAGTCTAATAAACTGAAAAAGCCAAATCCCGAAAATTTTATAGGGGTTAAAATCATTCAAAATGTTGAGGGAGATCATGAAGGCCGCTGTTTTGTATGAAAAGGAAGATTTGAGGATTATAGAGGATTTTGAAGAGCCAGTCATGGGAGATGACGATGTTCTCATAGGGCCTAAGAGCACTGGCCTGTGCAGCACCGACCGCAGTTTGTACAGGGGTTTCGTGCCCTTTAAACCACCCCTTATATTGGGTCATGAAATTTCTGGAACCATCAAAGAGGTTGGCTCCTCCGTGGACAGCCTGGCCGTGGGCGACCACGTGATAATCCCACCGGTTTATCCGGGCTGTGACGATGAGAGCTGTGCTCCATGCCGGGAGGGGTTGACCAACAGGTGCAAGAGGTCGGTCTTCATCGGCCACGGTGTGCATGGGGGCAATGCCGAGCTTATCGCGGCCCCGGCCAGATATTCGTTCCTTGTGGACAAGAAGGTTCCTCTGGACGAGGTCTGCATAGTGCCGGATGCGGTCTCCACCCCTTTCCACGCACTGAAGAGCAGGTCGATGCCAATGCATATTTTAGTGAAGCACATGGGCAAGTTCAAGAACATGGCAGGGGGGCATCAGGCCGGAGAGGCGAAGGGCCATCCGGAAGGCCACCACTGGCTCAATGGTAAGAATGTGGTAGTGTTCGGTGTCGGCGGTGTCGGAGGCCCGACAATAAACCTGGCGGCGAAGTACTTCAAGGCCAAGAACGTGGTTGCGGTTGATATTTTTGACAATAAACTCGAGCTGGCCGGCAAATTGGGTGCCACCCAGACGGTCAACTCATCCAAATACTTCGAGGACAACGGCATTGAACTGAAGGAACTTGGCGGAAGGGACAGGTCGAAGGCATTATCAGGCCTCGCCAAGCACATCTCATCACACCTGGCTGAGGATAAATTCCAGGTGGATTTGGTCATGGATTGTTCAGGAGTCCCGGACACTTTTGCGGTGGGAATTGAGACTGTGAGCAAGAACAGAACCCTGGTTCAGGTCGGCTGGCCCCCGAGGCCTGTTGCCGGATTCTTGAATCAGAAGGTGATGGACAAGTACCTCACCATAACCGGGACCTGGGCATGCCCGATGAATGAAATGACCGAATGTGTTGAAGCTGTCGAAGCCGGGCTGGTAGACCTGAACCTGTTGGTCACCAACAAGGATTATTCACTGGACCAGTTCGTGGATGCCATCCATGATCTGGAAGCAGGAAAGATACTGGGCAGGGCGACAATATCCATCAATTGAAGGTGATAATATGAGTTATGAAACATTGATAGTCGAAGAGAGAGAGAAAATGGGAAGGATAACGTTCAACAAACCACCGCTGAATGTCTTGAACATTCAGATGATGAAGGAGATCAACACCGCTTTAACCGGATTCATCGGAAAGAACCTGAAGGCCGTGGT
>JAGLSY010000115.1 GCA_023135545.1 Thermoplasmata archaeon
TCGGGTGACCCTGCTCGCTCGGCAAGTTCCCACCTCCTCCAATTGGCTCTCCCCCACCCTACTGGCACATCAAAGTGGCCCACCCCCGATTTCCGGTTGCTAGCACGGTTCTCTGTTTGTTGATTATTCATTATCATAAAAGTTTATTATGTGGTCTGCGATTCCTGGTCGGGTAAGATTATGTCATGTAACAGAAAAGACGCGGATTTCATATCGGAAATGCTGGACAAGCACACGGACTGGTTCAGGGACTCGATCCCAATGATCGCCTCTGAAAATCTCATCAGCCCCCTGGCCAGAGAGATGCTGATGTCGGATCTTTGCGACAGGTATGCCGAGGGATTGCCTTATGACAGGTATTACAACGGCAACATCTACGTGGACAAGATCGAGGAGCGGGTCATCGAGATGGCCAAGGAGCTTTTCAGATCGGATTACGCCGACATCCGGCCCATATCCGGAACCGTGGCAAATATCGGACTTCTCAAGGCACTGGCCAAGCCAGGGGACGTGATCACCGCGCCCGCACTTTCAGATGGGGCCCATATCAGCACCGCGAAGTTCGGAGCCGTTGGTGTCCGTGGATTGACAAGCCACACATATCCGTTCAATGTCGATGAGATGAACCTGGATATTGACGGCACTCGCAAGTTGCTGTTAGAGATCAGGCCCAAGCTGGCCCTCTTCGGCAGGTCTGTATTTCTTTTCCCGGCTCCGCTGAAGGAATTGCAGGATACATTCCAGGAGATCGGCTGCAACGTCTGGTATGATGGAGCCCATGTTCTCGGCCTCATCGCGGCCGGCAGGTTCCAGGACCCGCTCAGAGAGGGAGCACATGTTATCACCGGCAGCACCCACAAGACCCTTCCCGGCCCGCAGCATGGTATTCTCATAGCGAATCCCAAGGATGACAAGATGGCCAGACGGCTCAACTCTGGTATTTTCCCGGGTGTCGTGAGCAACCATCACCTGTTCGCCACCGCCGCTCTTGGAATAACAATTGCGGAGCACCAGGAGTTCGGCAAGGAGTATGCGGACCAGATAATTCGGAATGCGAAAGCATTAGGCCAGGCACTTTACGAAAGAGGATTAAAAGTATTCTGCGAGCACAAGAATTTTACAGAGTCGCACACGATCGTCGTGGACGTCCAGGAACTGGGCGGGGGCAAGGAAATTGCCCAGCTGATGGAGGATTCCAACATGATATGCAACATGAACCTTCTGCCGTGGGACGACAAGCCCAGGAGTCCGAGCGGAATCAGGCTGGGTACTCAGGAAATGACGCGGATCGGAATGAAGGAGAGCCACATGGCCGAAGTAGCCGAATTCATCAAGAGGGTGGCCATCGACAAGGAGGACACCGGCAAGGTCAAGGCCGACGTGACCATCTTCAAGGCTGACTTCCAGAAGATGCATTACTGCTTCCATCCAGACTTCCCGGCATATAAGAGGCACAGGCTGGTATAGACCAGCCTGCCTTGATTTACGAGCAGGCCAGGCGAGTTTTCTTTTGGATGGGGGAACCTTGTTCTTTTGGAGCCTGGCCAGCGCAGAAAATCCTAAAAGAAAAGGCTTCCATGCATTATTGTTTCCATCCTGACTTCCCGGCGTACAAGAGGCACAGACTGGTGTAAACTACCAGGCCCTAAAGGGATTATATCTTTGCCTCGGGCCTGGAAGTTTCCATTCCATAGGCCATATGCCCAACCGCGCGGCGTTAGAATCGCCGCGGCCATTTACCAACAATTGATGGGCATACGGCGGTCTGCTCTTTGAATGCTTCCACTATCAATTGCTGGTGATCTATGACCCCTAAAAGTTGTGGAATTAGAGCTTTGGGATTATTCATTAATCCGCGATCCTGGCCTTCTTCTGCAGCACGGCAAAGAAGGCGGCGGCAGTCGGCAATGCAAGTTCTTCTTTTTCCTTTAGCTTCCAGTCCTCGCCCATCAGCGAGAAGTCGAAATCAGCCAGCCCCATAATCTTTGTTTCCCCAGGATGCCCGTCCCAGACCGCGTCAACGAGGGGATCGAAATCTCCCAGCTGGTCCAGGGTGAGGCTCCTGACCATGAAACCGGTCTTTCCGTGGAGCGAGCCCGGAAGTCGTATCAGCCTCTTGATATCCGAGGTAACTGGCTCGTCGGTTTCTCCTGCCATGATTCTCGTTCTTTCCATGATGAATTTAAGAAATAGATTCCGGGTGCGGTCATCTGAAAAGGCTTCGAGTTTGTTGGTGGCAATTATCTTGCTGGCCCCGGATTTATCCATATCCCCGTCAAAGAGTTCGGACCACAGTTTTTTAGCACTTTTCTTTCCTATGCCGTCGCAGACCTCTAGCTCCTTGACAATCTCGTTCTCATCCCTGGCCAGCCCCTCGTTGAGGTAGTCCAGTACCCCGTTTCTCAGCTTGCCTTTCCATCCACCTGCATCCGGGTCTGGCAAGGCATAAACATATTTCTCGGTTATGTGGCCCCTGAATTCTTTCACATCAAATACCTCTCTTTTCAGAAGGCTGGATATGTCGTGGTTCGGCAAGGTGATATAATTGACTATCTCCCTCCTTTCATGGGAATTGAGTCCCAGCACGCTGGCATGGCGCACATGGGCATGGTATCCCCGGCCCCCTGAAAAATAGATGCCGATGTCCTTCTCGTCAAACCCGAAATCCCCCAGTAAAAAATCCTCCACCAGCTTGATGAACTCCACCTTGACGCTGGCCAGCATCTCCGCATAAGAAAGATTCTCTGCCCCGGGAATGTGGTCGGCATCCAGATCGAATACCAGGTCGGCGCCCAGCCACTTCTTCTGTGCCATTGTGGGAGCGCCCGGAATTTCGTAATAGGCCGATGAGTAATACATGTGGGCCGGCTTCTCGTTGACGAGATACCTGGCCAGTGCCTTCATGTCTTCGAATCCCATGTGGCGGCGGAACCTGAAGCTGGGCGGCGATATCGTGCCGAACTCCCTCTGCTCGATTGTTTTAACATCTGGCAGCCTTTCCTTCGAATAGTAATCCCTGACCCGCTGGCTGATGAATTCGTTGGTCGGAAGATGGGTTTTCTGCTGCTGGGCATCGGTGCTCATCGGACTGATATTGGGTATCATGCATAATTAGGTTTTGAGGCTTCAAAATTAACAAAACATTGGTATATTATATATATCTCGTTTTATATACTATGTGCCAACAGTGGTGAAGGGTGATGGTGAAGAGAAGCTACATCAAGAAGATGTGTCTGCTGGGCGACGGCGCGGTGGGCAAGACGTCTCTTATCAGAAGATTTGTTTTCGACGACTTCAGTGACGAGTATCTGGCCACCATCGGGACCAAGGTCACAAAGAAAGTTCTGGATTTCACCACAGATGACGGCACCGAGATTCACATGAGCCTGATGATTCACGACATAATCGGCCAGGC
>JAGLSY010000116.1 GCA_023135545.1 Thermoplasmata archaeon
AACAATATCACAAATAATCACATAGCTAGCAATGCGGGTGAGGGCTTTGACATAGCCGCCGGGGCCTATGGGAACAATATCACCGGCAACAATATCACGGATAATACTCACGGTGTTTCCATATCGGGCGCAACCGCGGACTGCAACAATGTTATTGGCAACAACATATCCGGCAACAATCAGAACGGTATCTACATCAGCGTGAACGCGAAATACAACAATGTGACGGGAAATAGGATCGTTGGCAACTCCTTCAGCGGCATCAGAGTATGGTTCGTCAATACCAACAATATAACGGACAACAACATCTCCTCCAACACCTTCCACGGCCTGGAGATCGATACGGCCACCAACCTGACGATAAGAAACAATACCATTGTCGGCAACACCCAGCGCGGAATATTCTTTGAGGATTCGGATAATTGCACGGCAACGCTTAACAACATCTCCGGAAACCAGGATTACGGAGCTTATCTACAGACATCGGTGGATATTCAGGTCTACCACAACGAGTTCTGGAACAATATCAACCAGGCCTATGACGATGGCTGGGACAACAACTCCTGGGACAACGGTTACCCGTCAGGCGGAAACTTCTGGGATGACTACACTGGCATCGACCTTATGAACGGTGCGGCACAGGACATTCCGGACCCGGACGGAATAGGCGACACCCACTACAATGACACCTACGGCCAGGGAATCCAGGGCGGCACAATGGAAGACAATTATCCATTGATGATGCTCGGCGATATCGATGACAATTACCCGCCTGTTTCTTCGGTTGACGCAGTTGCCCCTTACTGGCACAACACCGACCCACTGGCACTGACCGTCACGGCCTATGATGCCAGGGGAACTGTAACAGACATTCACCTGTGGTACAGCTTCGAGGGCGGCATCAGATCCTTCTTCGGAACGAACAGCACCGGCAATGGATTTAATTTTGACTGGCCAGCAGGTGAAGGCAATTACTCATTCTACTCGAATGCGGAGGACGATTCCGGAAATATGGGGGCTGTCCCCCTGATTGCGGACACGACCGCTGGCTATGACATTACCGTTCCAAGTGTTGATGCAGGAGCGGATCTGGATACCGATGCCCAGTTCCCTCAGGATGGAACTGCCAGCGATCTCATGTCCGGCATAGCTTCGTATCAGTGGACAAAGGTATCTGGCCCGGGAACCATAACCTTCGGTACCCCCACGGCCGAGGATACCACCATAGAGGCGGACACAGACGGCACATATATCATCCAATTGAGCGTGACAGACAATGCAGGAAACAATGCAGTGAGCAACTTCACCCTGACCTGGGATACCACAGACCCGTTAGTTGATGCAGGTCCAGACGTTATGGCAGGCAGCCAATTCCTTCAGGATGCAACGGCAAGTGATGCCACCATCGGCATAGCGGGATACAGCTGGACTATGGTATCCGGCCCGGGAACCATAACCTTTGGTTCATCCACAGCCGAGGACACCACGGTCAGCGCGGATGAGGACGGCGTTTACGTTATCCAGCTCAGCGTGACGGACAGCCAGGGAAATGAAGGACTTGACACTTTCGAACTTATATGGGATGCGACCCCTCCGGTCATCACGGTTTCCGATGTGGTCAACGGGACTGGCATATGGTTCAACATCACCGAGACAAACCTGGACATGGTCTATTATCTGGACGGCACGGAAAATGTTACACTGACCGCCCCCTACTTCATAGACACTTCCGGCCTGGCCCTGGGATTCTACAATTACACCATCTGGGCATGGGATATGGTCGATCAATCTGCCTCCACCCTGGTCACCATCTACATCGGGCCAGACATCATTCCATCAACTGCCCCGACCATCAGCGGCACACTTCCCATCCACAACTCGATCAATGTTTCCACCATCACATCCATCGTGATAATCTTCAGCCAGTCAATGGACACTGCCGCGGTTCAGGATGCACTGGATATTGACAATTTAACCACATCAATGACAATGGCCTTCTCCTGGAATGCCGATAACACCATCCTGACGATCCATATATCGCCGGGTCTGGCCTCTCTAACAACCTACCAGGTAACCATTGACACCGGAGCCGAGGATGCAAGCGGAACCGCCATGGAAAGTGATTATATATTCAGCTTCACCACCATTTCCCTGGACACCGATGGTGACGGCACCCCGAACCACATTGACACCGATGATGACGATGATGGAGTGCTGGACACAGAGGATGACTTCCCGCTGGATGACTCGGAAACCGTTGACACGGATGGTGATGGCACGGGCAACAATGCCGACACCGACGACGATGGAGACGGCACGCTGGACGCCGAGGATGCCTTCCCTCTGGATGCCGCCGAGACCCTTGACACGGACGGAGATGGCACGGGCAACAATGCAGATACCGATGATGACGGTGATGGAACGCCGGATGACGAGGATTCCGCGCCGCTGGACCCTGATGTCGGGGGCAGTGACGAGCCCAGGACATTCCTGTGGATATTACTCATATTGGCTATTGTCATGATCGTCCTGGGAATCATAGGCCTGAAAATAATGGGGAAGAAGCCGGCCGGTTCGGAGGAAAGGGTATCGGAAACGTCTGACCTTGAGGAGCCGGATGAATTCAAGAACAATGAATTGGATGATGGCCAGGAAGACCTGGATGATGACCATGAGAGTAATGAAGATGGCCTTGAGGGTGAAGATGAGACCGGGCCGGATGCAGAAACCGTTGATGCTGATGAGTGAGAGTTACCCGGGAACCGGAACTTTCACTTCTTCCTTCACCACGTTCAGCACTATCTGGGTATAGGTCCTCTCAACGAATTCCATGCTAGTGATCCACTTGATGAATTTGTTCAATTCCCTTCGATTCCGGAATCTGACCACGATTATCGAATCCCATTCCCCGGTTATGTCGTAGACGCTGATGACCTCGGGTGTCTTGGATATCTTGTCCTGCACCTTTATCATCTTTCCATGGGATATTCTCATGCCGATGACGGCCAGCAGGTCGTATCCCACCTTCTGTGGGTCTATCAGGGGGATGTAGCCCTTGATTATCTCTTCCTCTTCCATCTTCCTGATGCGATTGGAGATTGTGCTCATCGACACGTCCAGCTCCTTGGCCATCTGACGATAGCTCTTCCTGGCATTCTCGTTCAGCAAATTTATTATGCTATAATCCAGTTTATCCATGAGCCGTAATAGGGAAACACATTTAATAAACTATCCTTATATTTTCACCAATAATAAGTCAAATGACCACAATAATAAAGAGATGTCAATCAAATGCATGGTTTTTTTAGGATATGTTATAAGTATGAATAATCAGTCTCCTTTTCATCCCTTAGGATCATAGGAGGATGCACATGACCAATGTTTCGGAGATACTGGAAGAGGCCAAGAGGGCCAAGCTTGAGAACGTGAGAATCCAATTCACAGACATACTGGGCTCGCCCAAGAACATCGTGATACCCGAGTGGCGGTTGGAGGAGGCGCTGGAAGAAGGGATAGCCTTCGACGCTTCATCCATCCAGGGATATGCCACAATTGAAGAATCGGACCTCATCGCAAGGCCCGACCTCGGCACATGGAGAATTCTGCCGGATACCCTGGAGAAAAGGGTGACCGCACGGTTCAACTGTGACATATACGAGCCTGACGGAAAGAGATATTCCGGAGACCCCAAGTACGTTCTAGAGAAGGTGGTGGAGAAAGCCAGGGCCATGGGATTTTCCAATGTAAACTTCGGGCCGGAATGTGAGTTCTTCCTTCTGAAAAAGAACAATGGCTGCCTTACAGCAACGCCAAACGACAACGGCGGCTACTTCGACCTCTCACCACTCGACCTGGCCGAGAATGTCAGAGGAGATATCTCCGCGATGCTCCAGGCAATGGGCTTCCAGGTTTACACGACGCATCACGAGGTCGCACCCGGCCAGCATGAGATCAACTTCCAATATTCCGACCCCCTGACAACGGCCGACCGGGTTGTTACGCTAAAGTATGTGGCAAAGGTCGTCGCCCTCCAGCATAACATGCATGCGACATTCATGCCCAAGCCCATATACGGCCAGAACGGGACAGGCATGCACACCCACATGTCACTGGTGGGAAAGGACGGCAACGCCTTCAAGGACCCGGATGATGGCAACGGCCTGAGCGAGACGGCATATAGTTATATTGCAGGATTATTATATTATTCAAAAGAAATAAATGCGGTTCTGAACTCCTGGGTCAACTCCTTCAAGAGGCTGGTTCCCGGTTATGAAGCACCGTGCTACATTGCCTGGGCCATGCAGAACCGCTCCGCACTGATCCGAATCCCGGCCAAGAGAGGCGAGGGAACAAGGGTCGAGCTGAGAAACCCGGACCCGGCAGGAAATCCCTATCTCCAGTTCGCCGTGATGCTGGCCGCCGGCCTCAGGGGTATAGAGAACAAGATGCGGCCACCAAAACCTGTGGAACTGGACATCTACGGAATGAGCCCCGAGGAGAGGGGAAGGCGGGGTGTGGAATCACTGCCTGGCAACCTGGGGCATGCACTTTCATTCATGGAGGAAAGCGAGCTGATGAAGGAAGTGCTGGGCCCCCACCTGTTCAACACCTTCCTGCATCTGAAATATATGGAATTCAATGAGTACCGGACTCAAGTCACCAACTGGGAAATTGAAAAATTTTTACCTGTTTTATAGAGCCCACATTAAGTCTGGCTCACAAAGCAAAGGTATGCAGTAGGAGAATATCATTCATCATACAGTCTGGTCGACAGATATTTCTCTCCCCCGTCCGGGAACAGGGTAAGGATGATTCCATGGCCCTTTCTGCCCTCAAGCTCTCTGGCCTTTTCAAGTGCCGCATGAAGCGCGGCTCCGGAACTGATGCCTGCCAGTATGCCCTCATTCTTTGCCAGAAGCCTGGAAGCACCGAAGGCCTCCTCCTCTTCGATGAAGACTGTTTTGTCGATGTACTGGCCTTCGTAAATCTTCGGCACCTCCTGCACCTCCAGGTTCTTCAACCCCTGCAGGCCGGCTCCCGGCACAGGCTGGACACCTATCACTTCCATGTCCGGCCAGACCTCTTTCAGGCGTTTTGAGAGGCCGGTGATGGTTCCACCGGTTCCAACCCCTGCCACCAGCACGTCAACGTTGTCGAAGTCCGAGATTATCTCGGCGGCGGTGTACTTGTAATGGGCCAGCGTGTTGCATCTGTTGCTGTACTGGTCCAGCATTATCATTTTCTCGTCCTCCTCGACTGCCAGCCGGGCCTCGTTGATGCTCCCGTCTATGCCTCCGCTCTCTGGGGTCAGCCTCAGTTCGGCGCCCAGTGCCTTCAGCATCTTGATCCTTTCTAAACTCATGTTCTCCGGCATGTACAGAACAAGCCTGTAACCGCGGATTGCGGATACCATGGCCAGCGCTATGCCGGTGTTCCCGCTTGTGGCCTCGACTATGACAGAATCCCGCTTCAGGATGCCGTCCTGCTCGGCGCATCTCATCATTTCCAGAACGGCCCTGTCTTTCACAGAGCCGGAAGGATTGAAGGCCTCCAGCTTCGCAAAAAGCTCCACCTGGCCAGAATATATTCTCTTCAGTCTCACAACGGGCGTCGAGCCCACCAAATCCAGATTACTCTCTACTACAACCATAATTCACACTCTCCCAAAAATCACTGTAGGAGGTTTACTCGAAACAACAGCCAGCACATTGGCTATTCATCTCAAAGATCCGTGGGAATAGCCAACTGTCGGTCATCAAGGTCTTGATAACACCTTGGTATTAAAAACTACCCCCCACTTTTTTTCTTTTTGGGATTTTCTGCGCAGGCAGGCCTGCTCGCTAGGTTAAACTACTCGAAAACAATTGGCATTTAAATTATATCCGGCTCGCATGACCCATTATCGAAAAGTTCGGTTTCCAGTCTGAAAGTTACCTTCATTCCCTTCAGCACCTCCTGGACCTTGTCGGCGAAGAATACGACCTCGTTTACCGAGGTATCATTGTCCCATTCGTAGACAAAATCATAATTGCCGGTTGTGGGCTTGAACCCTATGTTGCTAAGGAGGTCGACTACTTCAGAAGGTTTTGCACCTTCAGTGCTGAACATCATTCTCAGGTAGGTCTTCATTTTATCAATATGTAAATGGACTCTTAACCTTTTAAAGCTTTTGCATTCTGTGACCAGAAGTATTAAATCATGGATTTCGTAGGGGCCGGCATGACAATCGGTTCAAAACCCGTGATTCACTATTCGGCTTACATCGACCCCGCCTCCATCATTATCGGGGACGTGGAAATAGCCGAGGGATGCTCGGTCTGGCCGGGTGCGGTTATACGCGCCGACCTCAACAAAATAATTATCGGCCCGGGCTCCAATGTCCAGGATAATTGTGTGATACACGTTTCCGAGGACAACCAGACCATTATCGGGAGGGATGTTTCCCTGGGCCATTCCTGCATGGTCCACGGGGCCATAATCCACGATGACGTGATAATCGGCATAAATTCAACAATCCTGAATGACGCGGAGATCGGCGAAGGCTCCATCATCGGTGCCAACTCGGTGGTCAAGGCCGGAATGAAGATACCGCCAGGAAGCCTGGTCCTCGGCGTGCCCGGAAAGATCATCAAGTCGGGGGATGACAGTTTGATGGCCACCATACGGCAGAATGCGAAGAATTATCATATGTTGAGGGATGAGCACAAGGCAGGGAAGCACTCTAGATTATAATTCCTTAATCAATCGTAAACTATTAGTGCATGGGTGTATTTTCAACTCCGATGAAACCCATTCGAGCATTGATACCTATTTTTATAGTCATAACTTTATTTATATCGCTGGCTTCCGTTACGGTAGCGGAAGATATTACACCCCCGGTTTCCACCCTGACCATCAACCAGCCCTTGCATAACCAGACAATAGACGGAACAAGCTACAGATATGTCAATGCCAGCACCTCCTTCAATCTCACGGCCGCCGATGCCAATGGGACGATTTCCGGAATATGGTACAGGGTGTGGAGCGCATCGGACAACTGGACCGACTGGACAAATTACACGGGCAACTTCACGATCGATGCCCTGGCAGACGGCTTCCATTACATCGAGTACTTTGCCGGGGACAATTCCAGCAACAACGAATCGATAAACAATCAGACCGTTTTCATCAACAATCGGGCTCCCCGTGCCATACACAGCTGGCCAATGGAAAATTCTATCAACAACTCCTGGGAGTCAGATATATTCATAGAGTTCAACGAGCCCATGAACAAAACCTCGGTCGAGGATTTTATTTTAATAGAGCCAGCAATGGAAATTGACAGCTATTCATGGAGCAATAACGACACGAATGTCTCCATATCGCTGAAAGAAAATATGGAATCCGACACCACCTACACTGTTATGGTACTGAAAAATGCAACAGATCTGATGGGCCATAACCTGAAAAACAACTTCACCTTTGATTTTACCACATGGACAGATGTCGATGATGATGATATTCCAGACTTCCTAGACACAGATAATGATAATGATGGGGTAGAAGATGTGGATGACCCCTTCCCTCTGGACACCACCGAGACCGTAGACACGGATGACGATGGAATTGGAGATAATGCGGATGAGGATGATGACAACGACGGGGTGGACGACGACGATGATGCCTTCCCCCTCGACCACAACGAAACAGCCGACTCGGATGACGATGGAATTGGCGATAACGCGGATACGGACGACGACAACGATGATGTAATCGATATCCACGACGCTTTCCCCCTTGATTCTTCCGAGCATCTGGACACAGATAGAGACGGTGTGGGAAACAATGCAGATACCGATGATGACGGCGATAATGTGACCGACACCGAAGATATATTCCCCCTGGACAAGTCGGAATGGGCCGATTTTGACGGGGACGGGATTGGCGACAATGCAGACACAGATGACGACGGCGACGGCTTTGTCGACATCATCGACCCCGAGCCGTTGAACGCGGATGTGGGAAGGCCCGGCAGCGGCATCTACAACCTCTACATGTGGCTGGCTATTATGGTGGCCATGGGGGTGGGTATTGTCATCCTGCTTCTGAAGGGACCTTGGTAACAATCTTAAGCAAAAACCCACCTTATTATAGTTTCTAAAAACCTTTATTATGCCATTGTTGATTCACCCTCGGTGATATATTGTCACATAAGAGGTTGTTCATACCAGGACCCACCGAAGCGGTCCCGGAAGTGCTAGGCCAGCAGACACAGTGGCTCATCGGCCACAGGAGCAAGGATTACACCGCGCTGTACACAGGTATCATAGATAAGCTCCATCAGTATTTTGAGACCCGGCAGCATGCCACGGTGCTCACGGCATCGGGCACGATCTGGATGGATATCACGGCCCGCAACATGGTGCGGAAAAAGGCACTGGCCGGGGTTTGCGGCGCTTTTTCCCAGCGGATGGCGAACACAATTCGGGATTCCGGAAAGGAGGTCACGCCCCTGGAGGTCGAGTGGGGCAAGGCCATCAAACCGGAGATGGTTCTGGAGGAACTGGCCAAGGATGATTATGATACCGTCGCGGTGGTGCACAATGAGACATCCACCGGGGTTCGGAACCCCATCGGCGAGATTGGGGCGGCCATCAAGAAAGAGTATCCGGATGTCATGTTCGTGGTGGACGCGGTCTCATCGGCCGGGGGCGACCATCTGGTTCCCGAGAATCTCAACACAGACATCATATTCGCCTCGACGCAAAAGTGTTTTGCACTGCCGCCAGGATTGTCAATAGCCTTTTACTCTGACGAAGCGGTCGAAAGGGCCAGAAGCGTTCCTGGCCGTGGATTTTATACAGACCTCATAGCGATCCACGATTACTATGGCAAGAAACAGCAGAACCCGACCACGCCCAATATTTCATTGATGTACGCGCTCACATACCAGCTTGACAGGATGCTGGCCGAGGGCGCGCAGGCACGCCACCAGAGGCATGAGGCCATGGCGCAATACACGAGGAACTGGGCCGCCAAGGATATGGAGATGTTCGCCGAGCCGGGGTATGAATCCATCACGGTTTCGACCATCGCCAACACCCAGGGACGGGACATCGCCGGGCTGAATGGAGAACTGGCCAAGCGCGGATACCAGATTGCCAACGGCTACGGGGCCAAGTTGAAGGAGAAGACATTCAGGATAGGCCACATGGGCGAGTGGACACTAGACGATGTAAAATCGCTGCTTTGGCACATCGATGAGATATGGAGGCGGTAAAAGATGTGCGGAGTGATAAATATGCAAAAATGTCACATAGATGAGATATGGGGGCGATAGTGTGAAAGTCATAGTATCGGACAAGCTGGCCATGGAGGGCGTGCAGAAGTTGAAGGACGGTGGATTCGAGGTCGTGGAGGCCTGGGACGAACCCAAGGACCGCCTGCCCGAACTTATCGCGGACTGCGACGCCATCGTCATCAGGAGTGCGACCAAGGCCACCAAGGAACTCATTGACGCGGGGCCAAAACTCAAGGTAATCGGAAGGGCCGGCATAGGCCTGGACAATGTGGATTTGGAGCATGCCAAGGCCAGGGGAATCGTGGTCGTGAACACGCCGGCCGCGACGACCGCCTCGGTTGCCGAACTTACCATGACCCTCATGCTGGCCAGTGTCCGTGATGTTGTTCGCGGAACAACGGGCATCAAGGATGGAAAATGGGAGAAGAAGCATTTGAAGGGCAACGAGCTCTTCGAAAAGACGTTGGGCGTCATTGGAATCGGGCGCATCGGAACCGGTGTGGCGGAGAGGGCCCAGGCCTTCGGAATGAAGATACTGGCCTATGACCCGTATGCCCAGAGCGATAAATTTCAAAATGTCGATCTGGAAACACTTATCAGGCAGAGCGATTTCATAACACTTCATTTACCTCTAACACCAGAAACAAAGCACATGATCTCCACAAGCCAGTTCGCCATGATGAAGGATGGAGTTACCATTCTCAACGTGGCACGCGGGGGCACTATCGACGAGGATGCCCTTTTCGAGGCCATGACCTCCGGCAAGGTGGCCAAGGCCGCGCTGGATGTATTCGAAGTGGAGCCGCCAGTAGATAATAAATTACTTCCACTGCCAGGGCTTATATGCACGCCCCATATAGGGGCTCAGACCCATGAAGGCCAGCTCCGCGCCGGAATCCAGGTTGCCGAGAGAGTCATGGAAGAACTGGGCAAGTTAAATTAGATAATATCTGGAAAATTCAGAGATAGAATGGTGATGATATGGTCATGGTAAGAGCTTTCAGGGGATTGAGGCCGATGAAAGAGCATGCCGAGATGGTGGCGTCACCGCCCTACGACGTGCTGGATTCCAATGAGGCCAGGGAGATCGTCAAGGCAAACCCCATGAGCTTTCTGAGAGTCATAAAACCAGAAGTCGGCCTGGATGAAGATGTGGACCTGTACAGCGAGCCGGTCTACGATAAGGGGGCCAGTAATCTCAAGCAGCTTATCGATGACGGCATCATGGTACAGGACGAAAAACCGATGTACTACTTCTACCGCCAGGTTATGGGCGACCATTCCCAGGTCGGGCTGGTGGCCACGGTTTCGGCCGAGGATTACGAGAACAACCTCATCAAAAGACATGAATTCACCAAGCCGGACAAGGAAACGGACCGCGTGCGCCACATCATGACGCAGAAGGCCCAGTGCGGGCCAGTCTTCCTGACATATCCGGATGTCGAGGTGCTCAACAACATCCAGAAGGATCATTGCCTGGCAAACGAGCCCTTTGCCGATTTCGTGTCAGATGATGGCATAAGGCACGTATTCTGGCTGGTCTGTGACCAGAACATAGTCGGGATGATTAAATCCGTTTTCGAGGCCGTGCCATGCTTGTATGTGGCCGATGGCCATCACCGGAGCGCGGCAGGTACCGTCGTCGCCCGGAATCTGAGGAAGGAAAACCCGGACCACACCGGAAAGGAGGAGTACAACTTCTTCCTGGCCGTCATATTCCCGGAGAGCAACATGAAGATACTGGCCTACAACCGGGCCGTGGAGGACCTCAACGCTCTGTCCAAAGAAGAGTTCCTGGTCAGGGTAAGTGAGAAATTCCAGGTGAGCCAGCATGCAGGGAAGGAGCCGAAGCACAACCACAGCTACTCAATGTACCTGGACGGAGAATGGTTCGGTCTGGAACCCGAGGAGGGAACATACCCGGCCGACGACCCTGTCAAAAGCCTGGATGCCAGCATACTGCAGGAGAACCTGCTCGCACCCATCCTCGGAATCGAGGACCCAAGGACCAGTCAGCGCATAAAGTTCATAGGCGGTATCAGAGGAACAGAGGAACTGGAGATGCTTGTGGATTCCGGGAAGTTCCAGGTCGCCTTCTCAATGTATCCAACCAGTATCGAGGAACTTATGAAGGTGGCTGATAGCGGCAATGTCATGCCTCCGAAATCGACCTGGTTCGAGCCGAAGTTGAGAAGCGGGCTTGTTGTGCATCTTATCTAGAATCAGGCACATCCCATTATATACCAAATTGGCATTAGGAAAAGCGAGGTTTTATGGCACAGAAGATAAGCGGCCTGATTGCTGATAGGGCCTATTCCGAATATGAAAAGCGTCTTATCAAGGAGGTCCAGAACGGAAAGCCGCCCGGTCATGTGGCCATCATCATGGATGGAAACCGCAGATTTGCAAAGGAACTGGGACTCGAAACAACCGACGGGCACATGAAGGGCCGGGGCAAGCTGGAAGAAGTTTTAAACTGGTGCCTGGAAACCAATGTGAGAATCCTCACGGTGTATGCTTTTTCCACAGAGAACCTCATGCGCGATTCCGAGGAGGTTGCAGAGCTGATGCGCATCTTCGAGGAGAGTTTTTACAAGGTTGCTGGAGACGACAGGATCTACGAGAATAAAATTAAAATCAGAGTTCTGGGAGATACCGACCTTCTCCCGGAAAAGGTGCAGAAGGCCATTAACCACGCTGAGGAAAAGACCAAGGACCACGACCAGTACTTCTTCAACCTGGCCATCATGTACGGTGGGCGGCAGGAGATAATCATGGCCATCAGGAAGATCGCAGAGAGCGTGAAATCCGGAGAACTGGCCCCCTCCGACATAGACGAGAAGATATTTGCCAATTATCTTTACACGGCCGACCTTCCGGACCCCGACCTGGTGCTCAGGACCTCGGGTGAGGAAAGGATATCCAACTTCCTTTTGTGGCAGTTGGCCTATTCGGAATTGTACTTCATGGATGTGTACTGGCCCGGGTTTAGAAAGATTGATTTTCTCAGAGCCATCAGGGAGTACCAGCGTAGGGCCAGGAGATATGGAAAATAGACGAGCGAGCAGGTCTAATTTAACTGAATAGGCAGGTCAAAGATTCAAAGCATCCGCTATTTCTCTTTAAAATATTAACAACAGAGCAGGCCTAACAAAATGTCAGTGATTGAATTCTGAAATATTCAAAAGGTAGACTGCCGTAAGCCCATCAATAATCAAGCAAATAAACGCAGAGAACTTATCTCTGTGAGTTGGGGCTTATGGCCCATGGAATGTGAACATTCAGGCCGTCTAGGTCTGATTGTTTACACGGTATAGGCCTCGCCCTTCTCGTAGTTCTTGTCCAGATGTTCCAGGATAATATTCCTGTCCCTTCTAAGGTGGGACTCGTACCAGACCCTGACGATATCGGCCAGTATGGCGTGTATCTTGTCTATGTCAGACGCACTCACGGTGGTCTCGTAGGCGATGAACTCGCCGTAGGTCCTCTTCCATCCGGAGTACTTGTAGTAATGCTCGCCCTCGCAGAATTCGAAGGCCAGGCGGATGTACTGCTTCTCGTCCTGCTTGTAGTACCTGAGCTTGAGGGTATCGCCAACCCTGTTGTGGCTCTGGGTCTTGTCGGCGATCTGGATGAGATTGACATCTGCATAATCGAAGTTGTCCTTCAGGTTCCAGTCAAATGGAAATTCCTTGAACTGGGCAAAGGCATTGTACACCGGGTCGATGGCGAAGTGGATGTTTATCTTCTTGAATCTAAGAACTATGTTCCAGAAATCTCCGACGAGGATGCGGTTCATATCCTCCTTCTTGGAGCTTGCGTCCTCGCCTATTCCCAGTGCCATTTCGGTCTTCTTGTCCAGCTCTGCATCAAGGTCCGTGAACCAGTCCTTCTTGGATACGGTCTTGGGCTTGGCCTTTGGTTTGGCCTTGGCCGGAGCTTTTTTCACCGTACTTTTGCTTGCGCTTTTTCCCTTCTTGGCAGCCATAACAATCACTCTTGACTGCTGTATCTGTTTCGCCCATATAAAAGTTTTCTAGTTCGGATAGAGGAGTTAGGAGGGGGTATCGTCCGATATTTGTACCGAACTGTATTCAAATGCTAAAGAACAATTTACATATCGTGGATTCGAGTGAAGATCGTTGGATTATCCAGCATGATTTTTTCTGTGTGGGTTTCACTGCACAATAATATTCTGACAGGCACAGGGACAATCAATCAAACATATAAACATTAATTAGTGGCAAGGTTTTTATAGATTTTCACCATTCAGAGACCACTTGTTCAAACTTAACAATAATAAAGTGGGTGAATTGATGCCAGATGAAACAATAAAGAAAAATATCATACTCCTGGGGGACGGAGCGGTAGGAAAGACCAGCCTTATTAGGCGATTCGTGACAGACCAGTTCAGTGACAAATACATCACGACCATTGGCTCCAAGGTCACCAAGAAGGAAATTTATCTTGACTCGGGTGAGGACAGGACCCACATGGTTCTGCTTGTCTGGGACATTCTTGGCCAGAAGGGCTACAGGTTCACCCAGGCACTTTCCTTCGGAGGTATCGAGGGGGCATTGCTGGTAGCCGACCTGACTAGAAAAGACACGCTTCAGAGCCTTGTGGAGTACTGGATACCCTCTCTGGTCACGGTCACGGGACCGCTTCCCATGATATTTCTCGGAAACAAGTGCGACCTGGAGGACGAGGCCCAGTTCGGCATCGCAGATCTGGAGGCACTGGCCAAGGAATACAACGGCGGCATAAACACCGGAGCCTTCACTACAAGTGCCAAGACCGGCGAGAATGTGGAAAATACCTTCGTGGACATGGCCACCATCCTTAGAGAGTCGACGATGGAGGCAAAAACGGATATGGACAAGTCCGGTTACATAATCGATCTGGACGACATCACCGATCTGGTGGGCGTAGCCGACCATATCATCGCGGATTTCTGCAACCAGTACGGGGGCATCGAGAATGCGACGCCGGTGGTCAAGCATCAGGTGGAAGTAGTAGGCCTGGACCTGGACAACCCGACAAAGAAGAATCTGGTCGCCCTGGTCAATGCACTGGCCAACGCCGAGGAATCCTTCAAGCCCAGGGAAACAATCAACATGAACAGGACGAAGAGGCTTTACCTGATAAATCGATTTTAAGCGCCCCAAGATTTACAAAATCATTCATCTTCAGCGGGAGCCGGGTCTCCTGCTTGGCCGTTCCCACCGTTGCCGTTCTTCTCGTCCGGCCTCTGCCATTCCTCGATCAAGTCCTTCAGATAATCGTCCACCTTCTCCAATCCCTTCATCCTTCCGTTCCACTGAGCCAGTGCCGGGAACTCTTCCTCTATACCCCTCGCCAATTCGGTTATCTGGCTGTCCAGTTTCCTGTTCATCGAGCCGGAGTAGATGACGGCTATGTAGATGTTCTCGGCCCTCTCCATGAACAGCTCCCTGTCGCCGAACTCCAGCTTTCTCATCTTCTCGGCCCCGGTCTCGTCCAGGGAGTCATTCACAAACTGCTGGACCGCCGTCAGCATACCGCTTATTATGTCTCCATCCAGTTCCGACCTGAGGCCGCGGGCCGACTTCTGATGAGAGATGAGCCTGCCATCCTTGTAAATAAGGAAGGCATCGTCGATGCTGGGAGGTACTGGTTTATATTTTACCCATAATATATATGATAAAATAGATAAAACAACCAATAATAATAATCCGGACCAGGGCCAGTATATCTTTTCCCAGATAGATATTATCCTCTCGATGTCAATTTCTATGTTATTGGAATCCATGACATCCAGCTTGCCCTCGATGGGGTCGGTGACCTCCATGCTGGCTTCCAGGTTTGTCTGACTGTGGGCTCCAGGAATGTCTGCGGCCTTGAAGGTGATGGTGAAGGAGTGGGTTCCTGGTGCAACGTCGGTGAATGTCCAGGTGTAATCGCCACCGTTCTCCACCCCAGCCACGCTGCTGCTGTCCAGAATAAGGTCCTCGGGAATGGTCATGGTTATTCTGACGGAGGGGGCCTCGCCGTAGCCAGAGTTGTTGAAGTAGACAGTTATCACGAAACTCTCGTCAGGGTGGACCAGCATCGCCTGGGACACGATTTCCAGGTCGAAAGAGGATGTCAACTCAGGGATGATGTTATGCTGGCCGGAAGTTGCACTTCTCACATGGCCGGATGCATCAGTGTAATTGACGGTGAAGGATGCGGGGACGCCCACGCCTTGGAGCGCGTTGTCCTTCAAGCTGAGATTGAGATACAAACTCCTGCTAGAATGACTGGGAATGCTGGCCAGCACCCATGAGATATTGCTGTCCTCTATGCTCCCGTCAATGGAATCCAGATACTCCAGCCTGCCGTCCAGGGAGCCATTGACCCATGCCCTCGGCGATGAACCGCTCCCCGTGTTATTCACGTCCAGCCGGTAATGGATGGTATCACCCACATCGGCCCCGGTTTCGAGAGAACTCACAGTTATTGTAAAAAGGGGAGAAATTATTGTGCTTGAAATATCTGTGAGGAAGGATTCAACACGATTGTCCAGTGGGTCCTGGTATTCGATTGCCACAATGGTTGAAAGCTGTGTCATGTCATCCAGCCCGGTTGCGACCTCGGCATCCAACCAGAAGGAGTTGGCTCCCGGAGCAACATCTGTGAAATGATAGCTGTATATACCACTGGCGTTGTCCCATTCCTGACCATCAAATGTGCTCAGTCCATCGGCTCCATCCGAGATATATTCCAGATAGGGGTCAAGATAGATGGTAAGCCAGACACTCTCAGATATACTCTGGGCCGTGTTGTTGAAGAAGACCGAAAGCCTGGTTGTTTCTCCTCCCTCTACATGGAGTTTGTCCCATACTCCTTCAAGGGTGATTGCCGGGTTTCTGGCAACGTACTGGATGCTTAACTCGGAGACGCTGGGTGTCACCATAGGGTTGTCGGTTTCAAGTATAGCCCTGAAACGTATTCTGGAGCCGGTGATGTTCATCTCCACGTGCCGGAGATCCCCATCCAATGGGACAGGTATCCAGACTGTTCCGCCATCGGTGGAATAATAATAGGTTATGGTCTGTTCCATTTCATCATCTGTACTAGAGAATATACCCCAGTTGGTTATATTGACCGGCTTGAAGTCCTCGGTCTCGATGTAGCCAGATGGACAAAACTGCTCGTAATTGATAGTTACATTTCGGACTGTTGGAGTGGTGTTCGTTATGTCGGTGGAGATGTTGAACATGTACTGGATGTAACGGCTCCAGGGCCTATCTATAGCCGCATTTGTCGGGTCGGTCATGGGGGCAGACCAGTCAGACCAAACACTGTCGGTCGGGAAGGATGTGTCTCCGGTTCTCACGCGGAAGGAAATGTCAGTGCTAGGCAGCCTATCTTCCTCCCAGGTTATATTGGTCCACATGGCATAACCACCCGCATCGTAAACATCGGACACGTAACTGCCCTCTGGCTTGTAGGCCGTGAAGAGCAGGGAGACGTTGTCCCAGAAGTTCTCTATTCCCGCCGCCGAGGGACTGGTATGAGTTACATCGCCACTGGAATCGGTCAGGGTGAAAAGGGAGATATTGTAAAGGCCAGTCTGGTTGAATATGGAGGAATCCTCAGACCATAGGGGACGGTAATCGGTGTAGGTTTCATTGACCCAGTCGCTGGAGGCAATGGAGATGGACTCGCTGGAGTTCAGGTTGGTGATAGATATCTCGGCCAGCGAGCCAGGGGATATGATGTATGAGTTGTTGTCGAAAAGGTGAAAGGCGGAGGTGTTTACAGACAAGGGAATCGAGGTTATGTTGATGGTCTGGTTGAGCCAAACATACCTGTCAAAATAGGCCACGGGGCTGCCATCGGCATAGTAATTCCTCCAGCAGTATAAGTCATCGCCCATCCCTCCGGTCTGGTTACGCTTTTCGTTGGTAGGGCTGGTACCTAGCGACGTGAAGTTCCAGTTGTCAGCCTCATCCCCTCCAGAGGGGTTGTCAAAATTGCCGTTTTTAAGAAGCTGCTCATCATTGGTCGTGTTGAGTATGATGAAGCCATCGGCCAATATTGACAGATTTGTGGGTGAGCCAGTGCCATAATCGGTGTCGTTGACCATTGACCACACATTCAGGGTTTTTGACAGGGTGGCAATTCCCCCGTTTATCTCGGTAGTGGATAGGGTATAATTCTCGGGTGTGGAGAGGTCCCAGTTGGCTATCCTCGTGCCGTCCAGATTGTCGCTCTCAAAGGGATCGGGGGCGGCAAGACCGGATAACAACATAGCAATTATGATAAAAATGCACATCGTCCTTATCCCTATCTTCAATAAGCCAGCATCAATCAAATTTAAACCCCAGTACCGGGCAATGCCCGTTCAAGTCCCATTCATGTGAATACCTATGAACATTTAAATATTGCGTTGACGTATAGGTTAATATATATCATGAAAAATAATTTTATTATTTAAAGATGATGCAAAGCTATATATACCCCATAATGGGAATATTTAAATACCCTGATGCACTATCATAAAATAGGTCATCTTTTTTAGACCATTGTTTCGAAGGGTGAAACATTGAGGGCAACAATTAAAACATTGTTGACGACGGTACTCTGTGTACTGGTAGCCGTAACCATGCTGACATCGGGGGCAATCGTGAGCAACAATGAGATAAGAGAAGGTAATCCGATTCCCATAGTCCCAAATAGCCAGCCTGGGCCAGGTATCCCGCATATCGGACCCGACCCCGTGTTGCAGTGGCTTTCCTTTCCTTCTCCTGATTCTTCTTCAAATTTTAATTTCATAGAGATTGCAGACATAGACATTGACGGCAAAAAGGATATTGTTGTCGGAGAACTGGCCGGAGGAATTCTTGTCTGGACAGGTGATGGAAATGGAGGGTGGACAGTATTCCCATCGCCAAGCGGCTCCATAATCGCCAACGATGCGGTGGCAGGAGATATCAACAACGATGGAAAGCCCGATTTGGTGGTTGCCTCGGCGACTGGCCTTGCGGCATGGACCGGTGATGGACTGGGTGGGTGGACCATGGCAGATACCGGACTTCCGACCGGCATCTTCAACTCTGTTGTACTGGAACACATAGACCTGGATGGCAATCCGGACATCGTGGCCGGATGCAGTGCGCTGCCGGCTGAGAAAGGAGTTCAAGTAATGCTGGGCGACGGAGCCGGAAACTGGGTTCATGGAGATACCAACATACCAACTGGCTTCACCTCCAACAGTGTGGCAACCGGGGACTTCAACGGAGATGGAATGCTCGATATTGTCGCTGCCAGGTCGGACGGGGTTTCTGCCTGGATAGGCGATGGTACTGGCTCCTGGACCTTGAGAGAAAATGGACTTCCGGGAAGTAACATCTACTCTGATATCGAATTCACGGACTTCAATCTGGATGGAGATTTGGATGTCGTGGCAACCAATGGAAACAACGGCGGCGTCGGGGTGTGGAACGGCAACGGATGGGGAACCTGGACAATGACATTCAATCTGCCTTTCATGGGTACATTCTACGCTGTGGAGGTAGGGGATGCCAACATAGATGGCTATCCAGACATACTGACCGGTCCGAGCGGATCCAACGAGTCTATCTGGTCTGGAGACGGGCAAGATGACTGGTATCTGCAGACGGGCGGGCTTTCATCGGGCATCACATACACGGATATTGCTGTTGCAGATATCAACAACGACGGAAGGCTGGACTACCTGGGAACAGACGGAGCCATTGGCATTGAGATATGGACAGGGGATGTGAAGAGGTGCGTCAACACATGGGAGGTATTCAACCCGCCGCCCAGCACCAGTGACATAATGGATGTGGAGACCTTTGATGTCAACCTTGATGGTAAGCTGGACATTTGCTTTGCAACAGATTTTGACGGCATAGAGATATGGACCGGGGATGGGGCCGGGAACTGGAATGCCTTTAACTCGCCAGTGACCAACGGTCGTTACAGGTGTGTGGAATCTGTGGATTTCAACAGAGATGGCTTCCCGGACCTGGTTGCAACATCGGCACCAGGTATAAAAGCCTGGATAGGTGACGGAGCGGGGAGCTGGACACTCCGTAATAATGGGCTTCCAAGCGGCGGGGCCTACGCTGGTCTAACAATTGCGGATTTCAATGATGACGGCAATATGGACATTGCTGCAGGCTCCAGAAGTAACGCAGGCGTTGCAGTCTGGAACGGCAATGGATGGGGAACCTGGACCATGACCTTCAATTTACCATTTGACGGAAGCTACGAGCGCCTGGACCATGGTGATATCAATAGCGATGGAAAAGTGGACCTCCTGGCCGTGAACGGAACACTCGAGGTCTTCCTGGGCGACGGCATGGACGGATGGACAGAATCCATATCTGGCTTGCCAACAGCGATTAGCACATATATAGATGCAAAATTCCTGGACCTGAACGGAGACCATAACCTGGACATAGTGGCCACATCCGAAACCGGAGGAGCAGAAACATGGCTGGGACTGGGTGATGGCACCTGGACCTACAATGACCAGCCCTGGACCGAAAACGGGCTTGGATTGGCTGTCGGTGATTTCAGCATTGACGGGGTGGTTGACATCGTGGTCGGCTCCAACTATCCAGCACAGGGCATCGCCTCGCTGAGGCAGGACGCGATCGGCTGGACAAACACTTCCAGCGGATTGCCGCTCGGGGGCCAGTACGAGACCATGGAACTGGTGGACATAAATGTCGACGGAAGAATGGACATAATCACCAGAAACGGCGATAACACCGGAGCCAGGATATGGACCGGGACGTATGTGACACCTCCGCTCATGCCTCCTTCGAATATCGAAGCCATCATATCGGGGGCGGCCAGCGAGGATATTCTACTCAACTGGACGCTATCGCTAACAGATGAAGATGTGTCAGAATACAAGATATACAGGAGCACCACCTTTGACCCCACCGGCTCGGGATACACATTGTGGGATTCCACGGGCCACGGCATGTCTGGTTATGTGGATTCCGGAGCCGGAAAGGGTGATTTCAACAATTACTTTTACATCATAGGCGCGACAAACGAGGTTGGCGAATGGACAAACGCCACTACCCAGGTGGCCAAGATTAACAGACAGGTCGATGCGGGTTGGAATCTCATTTCCACACCTGTTGTGGTATCCGACACTTCCATA
>JAGLSY010000117.1 GCA_023135545.1 Thermoplasmata archaeon
TATATGGCGGGTCTGCCCATGAGCAATATGCCCAGGCTCCTTCGTAATCTGTGAAGTCAGATGGGTCCCAACCATTCCAGGAGATGAACACCCTGTCCTCATAAGTTCCACTAGGCATGTGTGTAATTCTTATGTCACCAGGCGAGTCATAGTTTGTGCTTACAGCAGTCTTTGTCCAGGTTGCAGGTCCTCCGGCTGTAAGGTCTGAAGTGGTGTGCTTCATGTAAACCCTGTTGCCGTTGAGTATCTGCTCCTCCGAAGCATAGGCGATGATCACGTGATCGGTTCCTCCTTGATCTGTAAAGGCCACGACCGACGGGCCGTACTGAGACATCTCATTTGTAGTCACCTGGTAGGTGAATGGTAATGCCTCCGCAAGCACTTCACACTTCACAAGAATACTATCCTGTGTCGGTGGAGAACTCGGGTCGTTCAAGGATATTGCAGTAATGGTGAACGTATGCACTCCGACAGCTGCTGCTCCGTCTACATTCACCTGCATCAGTATGCTCCTGTCCTCGTTGGAGGCCAGGGCAAGCGGGCTTGTCTCGGAGTATGTAACGGTCAGGTCTGCATCTGCGTCATCCGTGAATGATATGCTGTCTGGGTTTGTTCCGAAGTTCAGTATGTTGAATGGGAACGATGCGGTTCCTCCAATTGCTGCGCTGAACACTGTCGGGTACTGGGTTGTCATCTCGACCTTGTATGGGTCAATCGCTCCAGTGTCCGCTCCCCATGTCAGGGCAAAGTTCGGTGCGTTGGGTGTGCTGTCACTATCTACGGTAACTATCCATGTGCCTATCTCAGGCTTCTCGATGAACACAGCCTCGACGTTGTTGATATCATCGTTGTTGTCGTTGTCAGTGTCAAAGTCAAATCCGTATGGTGCGGCAGTCGGGCTTCCGAAATCGTCCCATGTTGTGAATGTCGGGTCTGGGTATGACCAGTCCTTAAGTGGATCGCCAGGTGTCTGCATGAAACAGTTACCCTTGTAGATAACACCGCTTGGTGATTCAACTACCAGCTCGTAGTCGTTGCTCATTGCAGCGCCGGCCGGCATGTCCCAGTTCAGCATGATCTTCAGTGGCACACGGTCTGATTGGACGTATGTGTTGGCACCTCCGTCAACCGTGAAGTCCCAGGTCTGGCCTGTGTCGAGGTTGCCCTCTGCCCACTGGTTCGTCCTTGGTGCATCTGGTATCAGGGAGTTCTTTACGTTTACACGTCCCCAGCCTGACTGGAAGTTCGGGTAACCATATCCCATGTCAATGGCACCGTTCAGCAGAATTCCCTTGACGAGAGCTCTGTTCGGGCTTGCCATTCCATCGATGTCTCTGAGGTACTGATTAACCAATCCGATGTGTCCGGCAATGTGTGGACAGGCCATGGATGTTCCACTCATTTCTATGTAATCCGCGGTTCCATCTGGACCATATATGTCAACTAGGTTCTCTCTGTAAATGTCGCTGTACTCATCAAAGGCTCCGCTTGCTGGTTTTGTGGAATATACTGCAGTTCCGACTCCAGATATATCTGGCTTTATCCTGCCTGAGGTCATCGGTCCCCTTGAGCTGAACTCGATCAGCTGGTTGGGGTCGTCGCTTGAAGCGTATCCCTCTGGCCTGAAGTTCTCGGATGCTGCAACACTTAATCCGTTCCATGAGTTACCTCCACCGGAGATAGTTAGCGGTCCAGGACCTGAGTTTCCAGCGGCGAAGATGACCAATATGTTGTCATTTCCTGCCATAATGCCGTCTGCGGAGTTGCTGTCCGAATCATAGTTTGCAGCGGGTGCTCCACCCGGACCCCAGCTGTTACTGATGACCACACAGCCGTTGGCGTTCATGGTGGCCCAGTCTCCTGTTCCCAAGGGTGCGTGTGATTCCACGGTTGCTTCCGGAGCCACACCGGCAAATCCATGAAGGTCACCAAATCCTCCCGGGTTGGAGGCTGCTTCTTCGTGGTACACCTGGTTCATGTTGTCAAGTCCCAGCCAATCCTCCATACAGTATCCGTTGCCTGCGACTATACCTGTACAGTGTGTTCCGTGTTGATCTCCATCTTGTTCGGAGTTGACCATTCGGCTACCCAGAGGACCTCTTGTGAAGTCCCAGTGTCCATTGATCTCGTCACCGTCGTCCCAGCCAGTGTCCTGAATACCCACTCTAATACCGATTCCGGTGATGATCATGGGTAGTCCACTGAGCGTTGTATCCCAGAGATAGTGGTTTCCCTCTACCTCTCCGGCCCTGTTGTTCAGGGTCTGGAGTTCTGCCTGGAAGTATATTTCACTTACTTCATCCAGCTGAGCAATCGCGGGGATGTTGCTTGCATCTGTTACGATGTAAACCTTGTTTAACGCAGATGACCCCTCGGTATCCACAATTGTCCCGATGTTCTTCAGTTTATTGGCAAGCTGTTGTGGGTTGTCATATGCATATACAGCCATTTTTGTTTCGCCAGTCTTGGACTGCAGAGTTGTGTCTACTTTGTAGGCTGGGTGGTATGTACCGACCCATCCGACCGTGGGTAATGACTCAACGTTGGCTTTCACCGCGTTGTCCATCTCCACCACGTAGGCATAGTCTTCCACGTACTGGTGTACCTTGGCACCCAGGTCGCGGAGTTCCTGCTTCCACTCAGACATTATTGGGCCCTTGAACTGCACGATGTATTTATCGTTGTTCGCGGCCTTCATATTGGCTGGTAGAGCTGGCTCGCCAGCAGTATTATCAAATTCTAGTCCAGCATGTGTGAATCTAATCGTTGTGCTTTGACTGTCCATTTCCGGAATGGCAGTCTCGGACTGTCCTAAAAATACTGAGCTGACTGGTAGCACCATTGTCAGTGCTATAGCAATCACTAATACTCTACTCACTAATTTTAGATTTTCACGTTCCATTTGTTTCCTCCTCCAATTCTTTTTATTATATCTTCTCCTCTCAATCCTTTATTTCATAAATATGTGTGTGATGTTGCCCACCCCACCACATATTAACTAACTATATCTTTTATAGTCTATTTATACTTTGCGTTATACTATAATATTAACTTTTTATTTTGGACTTTATTACCACATGAATAACTCATAAAGATAGTAGTATGTAAGAACTTCGCCCGCCCATGTATTCTTACTTGGCCTTGATTGGATATATGAAAATTATATATATATCGTGGCGCTATACTGCTTTCAATTGATTCTATGCCTCAAATGGAGAGGAGGATATGTATATGACGCTAGGAAGGAAAGGACTAAGTGTACTGATAGTAATGATGATGCTGTTTTCATCGTTCATGGTGATGATACCTGCAAACATGGATGGATGGAATAGCGACGGAGTGCCTGACAACATATTGGACGGCGCAACTGAAGAAAGTGGTCTCGCAGACATAACTTCTGCCGCGGACGGGCAGTCTCCTGTTAATGGACCGGCTAAGAAAGCAAAGGGGATGATGAAAGTCTATGTGGCAACAAATGACGTGAAGGAACTGGCTGATTTTCTTTCAGATTATGAATTCAAAGGAGCCTTGGGCGATAAGAACAATGTAAGGGACGAGATAGCATTTTTGCTTCTTGAAATCCCTATAAAGGCCCTTGGAACGATAATGGACTTGGAGGGCGTGATAGGGGTGTACGAGTACATGGCCCCGGAATATTCTTCGTTAGAAGTTGAAAAAATCCAGTCACTGCTGAAAAAGAGCCCGAACTTTCTGCAGACTTTGTCTGCCGCGTCCGAACCAGCTGCCTGGACTGGTGGCTACAGTGGAGCGGATGTCAAGATAGCGGTCTGCGACAGCGGCGTTGACTTTGCCCACCCAGACCTTCTAGGTGCCTATGCCAAGGACACGATGATATTTGAGGTCGATGGTGAGGTTCTCATCGAGAGCGCCGGTGACGGCCAGACCCGTATTATGGTCCACTCGGCCGTCATAGAGGTCAACAACGAGACACTCGTGGCTGATGCAGTCGGCGGCGAGCAGGAGATTCCGGTGAGATACAAGAACATAGTCGATGGCACGGTATCTGTTTACATTGATAGCAACACGACAGGTTTTACAGTGGATATCTCCACAGGTTTCATAACCTTGACAAACCCTCTGAATGCAGGCGAGGAACTCTCCACCAGCTATGATTACTATTTTGTTCAGAGGAACCTGGTTCCGGGCTCTTATACTGTTTATAAAGAAGGTACGGCGATGACATCGGGCTACACCCTGGACACAAGCTCCGGAGAGCTCACATTTTCACCAGCACTGGCTGCAGGCGATGAAATAAGTATTGATTATGATTATTACTCTCCATATTATAACTGGCCTATTGCCTTTGACCCGGTTTCGATGGATACATACATAGCCAGTCAGGGCAACCCCGACAACACCTTCTATGCGAACACCAGTATCAGCGGTACTGGACCTTTCCAGAGTTCGCACACCATAGCCATTGATGGAGTAAGCGATTTCTCGGCGGAAGAAGCATTAGGGGGAGAAAAATTACTTTCATCAGAGACTATATTATCAAGAAACTTCGACCTGCAGAATCTTTACGTAACCAGGGACCCGAACAATTGGTATTTTGGATTTCCGACCAGGCACGGCTTGACAGACAAATCATATTCGATTTACATTGATGTGGATGGGGCCAACTCTGGCGGAAACTTTGACCCTCGTGGCAATCTGGTTGATACCAATTCCTCCCACAGTGATGAGGTCAATGATGTCCTTTACACCCTTGATGATAATTACATTATCTCTGCATCAACTGACAAGAGCTTAAAGATCTGGGATGCGAACTCGGGAATCATGATCTCAAAACTGACGGGAACTGAATTATGGGGAAGGTCAGTTAAGTCGATAGATATATCTGTCAATGGGACCTGGCTTGCTGGCTCTGATGGCGCAACGCTAATCATATGGGACATCACAGATATAGCCAACCCTGTGTTATTCAAATCTTTCGCTATTGGTGGAGGTTCTCAATCCTTTCCCAACTCCATCATATCATTCAGTAATGATGGAGAATATATGGCAATCGGAGACTTTGGCGGTTATTCATTCTCCGTATTTCTTTTAGACCTGATCACCAACACCTGGCTGGGGCCAATTGTACCGGCTACAAGACCATCTGCGAGAAGCGGTCATGCAATGGTCTATGAATCCTTTGGCAACCTGAGCGTGCTATTCGGAGGAGATGATGGTGCACTCGACAACGAAACCTGGGAATATGATGCAGACGCAGACACATGGATCCAGACAACAGGAATAGTCAATCCTTCAGAAAGAAGCGGTCATGCAATGGCCTATGATTCAGATGAGAAGAAGATCATAATGTTCGGCGGTAACGACGGGGCATTCGACAATGAAACCTGGGAATATGATGTAGTAACAAACACCTGGACCGATGTGTCTGGAATTGTTGCCCCATCTCCACGTTCTGGCCATTCTATGTGCTACGATTCATCAAAGGATAAAATTATACTCTTTGGCGGTACAGATGCCGGAGGCGAGAATGATGAGACCTGGGAATATGATGTGGCAACACGAACCTGGGTCAATACCGGAGTAACAGGCCCGTCAGCACGTTCTGGCCATGCGATGGCTTTCGAACCAGAATTAGGATTTACTGTTCTGTTTGGCGGTACAGATGCCGGAGGCGAGAATGGTGAGACCTGGAAATACAAAACAGGATGGATAAATGTCACCGATAACGAGGGACCATCAGCACGTTCTGGCCATTCTATGTGCTATGATTCCAGCCTGCGTGTGGACAAGATAGTCCTGTTCGGAGGGGATGACGGAGACGCGAACGGTGAAACATGGGAAATGGATATCTCCAATACCTGGACCCAGGTAACGAAGGCGGCAGCACCGGGTGCACGTTCTGGCCATGCGATGGCTTATGATGTAATAAATGACGTGTCTGTGGTATTCGGAGGCAACGACGGCGCACTGGACAGCGAGACATGGGAATATAACTCCGCAGACAATAAAGCGTACAGTGTTGGGGATGTTGTGACCTCTATTGGATTTAGTCCGGATGGAACTATACTGGCCGCGGGCACTGGGAAGAAGGAGATAAATCTTATAGAAATGGCAACCGGAAACATAGAGAAACTGCAGGGCCATACCGGAGATGTAACAGCTCTAGCATGGTCGCCAGGTGGTACAAAGATAGTATCTGGAGCATATGACGGAGAGGTGAAGCAATGGAATCTTGCGACAAAGCTCAGTTACAACAATATCACGGACCACATTGGCACAATAAATTCAGTGGACTGGAGCTCGGACGGCACAAAGATAATCACTGCTGGCGAGGACAATTATGTAAGGATGTACAACGCCGTTGCACCATATACGATGACATCTGACAATCAAGGCGATAGCCCGATAAATTCCGTGAATTTCTCAAGCATGGGTAGTTATGTGTCTGGGTCTGTAGACTCTAAGGTTGGTGCTTGGACATCTTCGGGCGCCTACGTGCGCTCTTTCCTGGCTAACCTACCGGATTATGTCATTGTTGTAGATTATATTAGAGAGAGAAGCGATTATTGGTCTGTGGATGCAGACGGCATCGTCTCAAGCCGCAACGACACCATTGAAAATGCCACATTCTACACATGGAACGGAGCCTCTTCCTCTTGGGACGAGCTTAACCTGATGAACGAGACCATCGGCGGAGAGCAGGCATACAGGAGCTTCCTGGACGCGACAAACCTGAAGATAGAGAACGCCTTTGTCGATCTGTTGGTGCCCAGAGACCTCTTTGCCGGCGACCCGGATATGTTGGAGGCCGAGATATTCGTGACCGCAAAGATGGGACATGTGACTGACGAAGTGGTAATCACAGCGACCGGTGCCACAGCAACCCTGGAACACAACAAGGTTTATCCCAGCATGGAATATGCAATGTTCAGAAGCTATGACCTTTTCCTAGATGATGCAGCCAGCACCATCTTGAAGGAGGGAGTAGATTACACCCTTGATCTGGAAACTGGAGTGATCACATTCACTCCCCCGCTGAACGCGGGGGACACTGTTCTGGCCTCGTATTATTACTACAAGGATGTATCCCATGCCCAGGACACAGCCCCGAATGACAACAACGTGCCCACCACGAACGTGGACTGGTCTGACACGGTCACATCACTCAGTAACTTTGGCAAGAGGGAGATTCTCTATTATACGGTTGACCTGGCCGATGTTAGCTTATCTGGCGCGTACAAATTTGGATTCCATCCCGGGGATGCCCAGATAAACCGTTTCGGTGCGCTGGGAATTCTGGTAGTGGATGACAACACCAAGGGTGTCTACGAAAAGGTTTATGTGGACCTGAACAACGACAAGGTCTTTGACAACAATGACCGGGCAGTATACCTCGGAGATGAGACCACAGACGGAGACGAAACGACCTCCATCGACATCCCGAGTTTGGGTGTTCTGGACGGCATAGCAGATTATTCTGCAGGAACCCTTTATTTCATAGCCGATGGAATGACCCCAATCCCGTATTCGGAGGTATTCTCAGAGAGGCACGGTGTGTTGGACAGGCACTCCCTTGAGAACTGGACAGAGTGGAGGAACGCCTACGTACCGAAAGCAGGAGAGCTCGTATGCCTGTCCGGTGAATTCGGCTATGACGAGTACGACGGAATTGTCCTGACCCACGGAACCAAGTCTGCCGCGGTCATTGCAGGACGTGGTAACCCAGCTATTCCAAAGAATACTCTGGGAATGGCACCAAACGCAACCATCATACCTATATCGAACATTGACCAGGAAGGCAACATATTTGATGCCTGGTATTTCGCCGTGGAAGGATATGATGGAGTGCCTGGAACCGGTGACGAGGCCGTCATAGTCAACAACGGCTTCAACTATCCTGATATTTATGAAGATGGATGGGACCCATACTCTCATTATGCAGATTACATAAGCACGGAATACGCTGGTGGCAGAACACTATTCGTGTCCGGTGTCGGCAATGACGGATACGGATACGGTACATTGGCATCTCCCGGAGCATGCCCCGGTGTGCTCTCTGTCGGCTCGGCTACGGACTATTATTTCAAAACACAGAAGGGCGTAGATGACGAGGGAAATTATCCACATAGCGGAGATGTCGCCTTCTACTCCTCTAAGGGGCCTAGCACCCTTGGCATACCCAAGCCAGATGTAATAGCCATTGGAACGGGAGTGACCGATGTTGCCTTGAGTGGTGACGGAACCGATGCTTACCGAGGATACAATGATCCCTGGGTTGGCTCTGATTATTCCTGTGCAGCCGCTGTCGGAGTGCTTGGCATGGTTTATGAGGCCTATTATGATACCACTCACGCCGCAGATGCAGAAGTTCTTCTGACACCAGATAACACGACAACCATCACGCTGAAGCACAGCCCGGTGATTGCAGACTCCCTGACACTGCAGATAAATGGCACCACGACCACGGATTACAGCATCAACCTCATGAATGGGGTCATAACCTTCAACAACGTAATTCTAAAAGACCGGTGGGTGAACGCGACTGTTTACCAATTCTACAATGAGTATCCCGATGCCCAGACTGCCCGCTCACTGCTGATGTCGGGTGCCGATGATATGAAGAACGATGTTCTGAGTCAAGGTGCCGGATTGATTAACGCAGAAAACTCCATCAAGATGGCAGAGAGAACAGACGGACTTCTGGTCAACCCATCATCCTGGGTTCCAGGCAACTTCACTGGAGAGGAATACGAGTCCTTCGTGAAGCTCATGGCCCCTGGAGACAAAGAGTCCCAGGAATTCACAATTGAGAACAGGAATGGCACGGTTGCGGCAGATGTTGATATCGACGATGGCACCTTCAAGAAGATTGGCGAATACAATGAGGTATTCCAACACATGGTGCCTGGAACTTTAGACTTCTTCAAATATATTGACATACTAGACAAGATACCACCATCCACAGAGCTTCTCAAGATAACGGCACATGCCAGCTTCGAAGAATTGGACAAGAACAATGACGGAATTCTGGACCCGGTTCCAGACCTGATAACCGATGCCTGTACAGATTTCATATATGACATGAGTGTCATGGACTGGACCGATTTGGGCGCAGATGGAGAGTTCGACCCCACCGATTATGACGAGGGGAACACCTTCGACACCTGTGACCTGCTCTCCAATGTGCTTCAGGTAAGAGTAAAGGATCCACTGGTCAGATCCCATGACGGCCTCTTTGTCAAGATAAGTCCAAAGGGAGTCATGCCTGTACCTGGAGCCTCCGAAGTATACTTCATCCACTGGACAATTTGCTGTGAATTCTACACCAAGACAGATTGGGATTGGCTTTCACTTGACCAGACATCCATGACCATAACCGAAGGGACAGAATCGACCTTGACCGCTACCATATCCGTGCCAGATAACGCGGAGATAGGAAGCTACGAGGGAGCGATCTACCTCTACGAGGACCAACAACCGGTCGTAGGAGAACTCCTGGCAGACTATCCGAAATACTCGGCCAGCGAGGAACTGGAGAACATATCGGTGACCAACAACGTAGTTGGCGAGACCCTTACCAATTCCACATCGACATTGGCACATATGAACCCATATGTGACGGGAACACCGTCCATAAAGAAGATTGTTACTTCGCCCATACCGGTTGTTAACGAGAGCGTTTTCGTAGCTACCGACCCAGTAGGAAACGAGACCTTCAATGTTGGTTACACCAATATTCTGGACTACAACCTATGGGTAGAAGAAGCCGGTACCTTGTGGTGGGACCTTAACCCATTCGTGGCCAGCTTTGACCTGCTTACAGGCGATGTCGTATTGAGTACTGGCGTGGGAGACACATGTACGGTATATGCTTGGCTCAACCACACAGCAGTAGAACTCACAACTCCCGGAGACTTCACATTCGTGAGAGACACCGGGGACGTGACCCTTGTATCCGGACCTCTTATAGCAGGAGAATACCTGATTGCAGATTACTCATACATAGGACCTCCGCAATTCGATGTTATGGATGAAAATGTGGTCAACTCAACCCCATCTATCACACATCTGGCAAACACCTATGTGGTAGACACACCGGCCAACAGTCCGACTATTTGGAAGAAGACTAGACCTACAGAGATTGTTAACCAGAGTGTTTGGGTCGATGGCACCGTTGGTGAGACCTTTAATGTTGGTTACACCGACATCCTGGATTACAATCTATGGGTCGATGACGGGACTTGGTGGGTGCTTAATCCCCACCTCACTAGCTTTGACTTGGCCACAGGCGATGTGGTAATAGATGGTTGGGATTTGTGGGCTGGATGTGAAGTATTCGCATGGCTGAATCTCACACCTGCTAGCCCACCGGTAGAACTCACACCATCTGAATATACACTCCACCCTGGTAACGGCACGATAGTCCTCGATGTCCCACTCTTGGTTGCCGAATACCTGACTGCAAATTACTCATATATTCGACTAGAAACATACAATGGTGTCCAATTGGCCCGTGGAGCAGGCGATGAATCCATACTGGGAATTGACATTTATGTCAACTACACAGACTTGCTCACCGAGGGCGTGGGCATGGATTACACCATAGACCGTGAAACAGGCTACGTGACCTTCACCCCGGCTGTTGTCGTGAGAACCATGACAACCAGTTACGAGTGGTATGATGTGATGGATATTCCAATTGCCAAGACAGAGAACTATGTCATAAAGGACGGAACCTGGACAATATACAACAACGGCGTACCGATGACCGAATACACAATGCACCCTACAACCGGCATATTGATCTTCGACGAGCCGCTGAGCCCCGGAGACTTGATAACCGCGGACTACACCTACTACGGCCATGTCCAGACAATCCCGATAATGGTGAACATACCTGCCACTAAAGCAGACTTCACTTTCGGTGGTCAGACATCGTTCACAGTCATCGATGAACTGGTAACCGATGTTGACACGACCAAGATTGTCGGAGACAACATCCTTGTTGTGAATATTTATGATGTTACAAGAGAAACCGTTTCAACCGTTCCAATTAATACGGTGCCATACGAGTTTGTTGTTCAGAACTACCAGATTGATCTGAAGAATGAGTTGCTTCTCTTTTCGACCGGAGTAGAAACAGAGGCCGAGATGGCCGAGGTAAACCCGACGAAGGACAATGTGATATCATGTACCGTCTATGCGGACGGAGTGCCATTGACATCTGACAATTATACTTGGTATGTTTCTGGCTTAATTGTGTTCAATGGGTCTTACAGTCCATTGCAACCTGGCCTGACGATAACCACGGACTACTCATACTACAATGCAAAATTGGATTATAGATTCCTTGAACACGGGTCTGCCACAAATGACAGAATAGTGCCAGGCTCACACACATTTTATATGAATGGAACCCCGATGTTGGGCAACACAGAATATAATGGATTCTGGGATGCAAATTCAAACTATCCAACGCTATCTGATGCAACAGGTAATAATGAATGGTATACGGTTATAGTTGGTGGAACACAGAACTTAGGAAGTGGCCCAATCTCATTTGCAATCGGTGATGTTGTATTGCACGATGGAAACAGATACTGGAAGAATCCACAAAATTACACATCAACGGATGTGGAAACTGGAAAGGTTGTCTTTTATGAAGACCTATATGTCCCAGAACCATTTGATTTTTGGACTTCCATAGGTTCCTACGTACCATTAGATGCAGTAATTACTGCGGATTACAGCTACTACACCAAGACCAACACGGCCAACCTTGACTTCGTTGACTTCAGTGAGGTGGACAATGTGGCTGTTGTTCCAGGTAGCTGTGTTCTGATGAACGGCA
>JAGLSY010000118.1 GCA_023135545.1 Thermoplasmata archaeon
GACGGTCAACGACGCCCTCGGCGAGTTGAAGCGTGATAAGAATCTGGCACTGGCCGAGATGCCCGCTTATCTTCAAGAAATCGAGCAGATGGTGCTCAGCAAAGTGATGGGTGAGATCACCCAGTACGGCCTGAAAATAATGAACATCGCCGGCCTGACAATTACACCACCCAAGGAAGTGCAGGACGCCATCGACAAGAGAGGAGCCATGGGCGCATTGGGTGTTAATTACACCCAATACCAGACAGGAAAGGCGATCGAGGGCGTTGGAGAAGGTGCAGCAAAAGGCGGAGACGGCGGCGGAGCCGCGGCTTTCGCAGGGATCGGAGCCGGCCTTGGGGTCGGTGTCGGAATGGGCGGAGCCATGTCAGAGGGAATGCAAACCCAGCAGGCCGAGCCGGAGATCAAGATCAAATGCCCGCATTGCGCAGCCCTACTTGCCCAGGACGCGAAATTCTGCAAGGAATGCGGCAAGGAAGTTGCCCAGTCTGGAACCGTTAAGTGCCCCAAGTGCAACGCCGACATAGCGGCGGATGCCAAGTTCTGCAAGGAATGCGGCGGAGCGACCAAGATGCAATGTCCGAAATGCAATGCCGAGCTGGCCGGAGATGCGAAGTTCTGCAGGGAATGCGGAGAGAAGATCGGGGAATAGGATAGGGCACGTTGAAGACTCTGTTTTGGGAGCGCAGGCTTTACCCACCTTCCAGCCCCCCACCATACTGAGACAACACTGTGACCCATGCTAACAGGCACTGGGACCCCCGCTGGCATAATACAGGCCCCTTCGCAGGTTGATAGAACTGGTTATCGTGAATTGGTAGCGTAGAACACCGCCGTAAGCACATCATTATACAACAACTGGACGCAGAGAATTTACCTTTGCGAGTTTGTGCTTATGGCCTACTGAATGTAAACTTCCAGGCCCGAAGCTGAATATCAAATCCTTTAGGGCCTGGTAGTTTACAGACCTCTCATGAGCTCGGGTTTGTAGACTCCCTTCTTCAAAGCATCATCTATCTGGGCAAGTATCCTCTCTTTATCCCTAGGCAATGTACCCCTGATAGGAGCGTAGTTCGAGGCGTGGTTTGCCCTGAAGATCGTATTGGTAACCTCCAGCTGCTCCACCATTTTGCGCAGTTCCTGTAGAGTCTGGTCAGGGTTCAGCAGCGTTATTCTTCCAGAGCCGATGTCAGCTGCTATATCAGACCCGGGCACGATCATCAATGTAAGAGCTGCGGCATAATCTGGGTCCATGGCGCTTATCACCCTGGCCGTTTCGATGGCATGTGAATCTGTCAGCTCGATCCCACCCAGGCCCAGGATATAGATGGCGGATAGCTTGAGACCCGAGGCCTTGACCTTCTTACCGGTCTCTATCATTAATTCAGACAGAGCCCCTTTTTTCACCATCTTCAATACATCATCGCTGCCGCTTTCCAGGCCAAAGTATACGAGCTCCAATCCCGCTTCCTTAAGTCTCATGAGCTCATCGACAGATTTATCCTTGATATCCAGAGGCCCCCCGTATATTGAGATCCTTTCCAATTTCTCAAACTTCGAATAAAGGAATTTGATTACGGCCTCCAGCTCATCAGTTGGCACACATAGTGCGTTGCCATCTGCCAGAAATATCCTCTTTGTGTCCTTACAGTGTGGATATATCTTCTCAACATCCCTCTTGATGTCATCCAAGGTCTTGATCCGGAATGTTTTACCCTTGTAAGCGATGCAGAAGCTGCATTTGTTCCAGGAGCAGCCCACAGTGGCCTGGAGTATCAGGCTGTAGGCCTCGCTTGGAGGGCGCCATATTGAGCCCTCGTATATGTCATCATACATTGGTCCTTCAAAAAGTCGTTATTTATATTAAATTCTTTGGGGTAGGAACCAAAATTCCACCTCTATTTTTATTTGTTTATTTAGAGCACTAGAATCAACGTTGGCATGTTGATGATTCCCTTCCTTGATACAGTTTTCCCCTCCGTCCACCCCCGCCACACTGAGAATTGTTGAGACCCAAGCTAACCAACACTGGGACCCACGTTGGCACGAAACAGGAACCCATGTTTTGATGGCCTATTCAACATATCAACATCAACAAAAAGATTATTTATCATTGTGGCCTATTCGTGGATATGGGCATGGACATCAAAAAAACCCTGGCCGAGATGTTTCGGCTGCCAGAGTTCCACAAACGGGATAAGTTATCTCTGGCCATCATTGTCATATTTATTCTGACATTAGCCTGGTTTGTGGGGGCCGCTTTTTCTCCCTTTCTGATTCCGGCCGGAACAATCGACCTGGGAGAGGACGGTCTTGTGGGTGTCAGGGATTTCACACATACCATATCCGGGATTGAAAATCCTGTGGCCAGCTTCTTCTACGATGCCGGGGACATCAACTGCCACCAGAAAGCCAGCCGCTCATTTTTCCTCAATGACAACCAGATGCCCTTCTGCGCCCGGGACACCGCGATTTTTCTCGGCATGGCTATCGGAGTTTTCATCATGATTTTTCTCACCATGGAACTAAGCATAGTGTGGATAATACTCGGCCTGGTTCCCATGGGCATTGACGGCACCACCCAGCTTTTGCTGGACAGTTACGAGAGCACCAATTTCATTCGTTTTTCTACGGGCATCATCGCCGGGATAGTGATGGGCCTGGCCCTGGGTTACATAATCGGGGAGTTTGTTCTGCTGGCCAAAGAGAATAAAAAATACAAAAATAGGAAGCAGCCAGCCAAAAATTCAGAGCTATCCAGAGAATTAAAAAACAGCCCGGATAATGAAAACCCGAAATTATCCCAAAAATCAAATGATGGCCAAGATAATGGAAATCTCGATGATATCAAGACAAATCCTGAATAATATCTTCCACCAGTTTCTTGAATTGGTTTAATTTTTCTTCTGCCATTTTTCCGTCCCCGGCCTCGGCCGTGACCCTGAATACCGGCTCCGTGCCGGAGGGTCTGAAGAGAACCCACCAGTCCCCGCCCTCAATTTTCACGCCGTCAATATCTATGATGTCTGAATCGGCCATCGCTTCCCTGACCTTGACAAGTACCTGGCCCTTGAGCTGGTCCGGGCAGCTGAACTTGGACCTTTTGATGACAAAGCTGGGAAGCCCTGCAATCAGCTCACCCAGGCTTCTGTCGCCTGTGGCCAGTATCTCCACCATCTTGGCAGCCGTCATCATGCCGTCGCGACACAGCATGTTCTCCGGGAAGATCGCTCCACCATTGCCCTCGCCTCCGAACACGGCATCCACGCGCCCCATCCTCCTGGCTATTATCGGGGAGCCGATGGGCGTCAGTTCCACCTCTCCGCCCCCCTCGACTATGGAATCGGTCACCACCCTGGAGGTGTTGACCGGCACAACCACCTTTCCTTTCTTTTTCGAAAGAGCATCGATGGCGAAGATGGCCAGACTTTCATCTCCGTTGATGTATTTTCCGCCCTCATCAATAAAAATCGCACGGTCGGCGTCCCCGTCATGAGCGATACCAAAGTCGGCGCCCGCATCCACCACCGCGCACATCAGACTATCTAGATTCTCTTCAAGAGGCTCGGGCATGCGCCCGGGAAATAAGCCATCTGGCTGGGCATTAATTGTTAAAACCTCGCATCCCAAACTTCTGAGAATATGGGGGGTGAAATTGCCGGCCGGGCCATTGGAGCAATCTATGACGACCCTCAATTTTTTCCAATCTGGGTTAGGCTTGAAAAGTGATATGATGCGGTCTATATGGCCGAAACTTGTCTCTGAGTTATGAGAAAGCCTGCCCACTTTATCCCAGCGGGCCAGCTTGAATTCCTTTGAAAAATAGATGACTTCGATCTTCTCCTCTTCTTCACGAGCCAACTCGGTACCATCCGAGGCTATGCATTTCAATCCATTGAACTCCGGAGGGTTATGGGAGGCGGAAATCACCACCCCGCCATCCGTGCCAAGGGCCTTCACGCCGTACTGGACGGTCGGAGTCGGTACCACCCCGATATCGATAATATTGCAGCCGGTTGACAAAATTCCGGAAGTTACTGCGGCAGCTATCATTGGTCCTGTAACGCGAGTGTCCATGCCCATGCAGACCGTCTTTCCCTCTCCAATGTAGGTTCCGATGGCCAGCCCCAGCTCTACGGCAAAGTTCTGGTCACCCACACTGTCAGGGCGCCACCTGATTCCATTGGTTCCAAATAACCTTGTCATTTACCCATCTCTTGTCAATGACTTCCAACTGCCAGAATATCTTATTTCGGAGAGATAGTGACTATGTTGTTGCCCCTGAGAACAACCATTCCCAGTCTCCGAACATTGTCGCCCACGGTTTCCTCGGTATCCTCGAGAACCATGTTCATATATTCATCATAGCCAGTCAATTTTCCTTCAAGCGTTCTGCCGTCCTTTAGTAAAAGGGTCACCTTTCTCATCACGGATTTTTCAAGTACATGCAATGGCATAGCCAATGGCATTCCTCCCCAAATTTTGTGATACCTAATCACCTTCAATGGATTTAAAGTTTGTGCAACTACCAGCCTTTAAAACACTGGCATAATATTCGGCTGGAAGTCCGCATTCTAGGACATGAGCTTTATTATGGCCTCGGCCGGCTCCCCATTGCACTCTTCCAGCGCCCGTTTAGCCTCCTCGTACGATACGTTGGCCTGGGCCGCCACCAGCTCGATATCCTCTTCGGGTATGACAATCCCAATCGGCTCTGTGGAAATTTCCACGTCGCCCTCGATTACCTCCGGCTCCCCGACAACCTGGTAGGTTTTCTGGCCCTGGACTTCCATCATGGTAACGTCCGGCTTCTTGATCACGAGGCTTCTGTCCTGCATTCTGATTATGACCTCTTCGACATCCTTCATCTCCTCGGACTTGATGCCGAGCTTTTTCATGGCTTGCTGCATCTGACGGGGGTTCATTCCTCTCATTCCAGGCATCATGGTATCACATCCTGCAATAGTCCATTTTGCTATTAATATTTAGTGGCTTTTTCTTTTTGCCCGCCCCGACCAGTCAATGTGCCCCCCACCCAACCGCTGCGCTGCCCAATTTTTTCTTTTTATTCCTCACTGCGCTGGCTCACCCTCCAAAAAGAAAAAAAGGGGTTATAAAGAAAAACTCGGGTGAGCATGCTCGCTCGGATATTGTTTGTCTAGTGATTAATCCAAAGGGAACTCCATTTCCCAAACCCCCAAAAGCCTGCTCGCGGCGCTCTCACCTGCTCGGAGCAGCCCTACATCTAGGCTACGTGCAGTGTCCGTGCATATAAACAAAGGCCGGAATCACGAATCCGATAAAATGTCAAACGAATTAACTCACGCATTCGCGGCCAGCGCCTCCCAGTGCGCGTTGAATCTGCTGATAGGAGCCCCGGTATTGGACCACAATGTCTTCATCGCCGCAATTCTGGCCATGGCAATAAACCTGGACCGGTTCGGACCCGGAGAAAGCAACCGCAGCCCCATAGGCCACTCAATTGGCTT